>CAZJIN010000040.1:0-10947 GCA_964545955.1 uncultured Sediminispirochaeta sp. | reverse complement strand
TAGAACCACCGAAGAGGACCTCACCTTCAAGGTATCCTTCAATTCGGAAACTAAGGAAAGCGTTATATCCGGTATGGGTGAGCTTCACATCAACATGATCCTCGATCGAATCAAGGAAAAACAGAAGCTCAACATCGAAACAAAAACACCGAAAGTCGCCTACCGCGAAACCATCACTAAACCTGCCGGCGCGGAATATACCCACAAAAAACAGACCGGTGGTCATGGTCAATTCGGTCGTGTTGTTATAGAAATAAAACCCCTCGCGCGGGGTGAAAAATTCTCCTTTGAAAATACCATTCGGGGGCAGGCCGTTTCCAAGGGTTACATGCCGGGGATCGAAAAGGGCCTCATGGAAGGAATGGAAGAGGGGTTTCTCGCGGGATATCCTCTGGTGGATATCGGCACTACCATCGTCGATGGAAAAGAACACCCTGTCGACAGTTCCGAAATGGCCTTCAAACAAGCTGCAAAAGGGGCTCTCAAAGCAGCTCTCGAGAAGGCCGACCCTGTGATCCTCGAACCGATCATGCAACTGCGGGTTCTGATCGACAACCAGTACCTCGGAGATATACTCTCCGACCTCTCTTCAAAGCGGGGACGGGTGCAGGGACAGGAAGACCTCGGAGGAGGTATCATTCAGGTAGCTGCCGAGGTACCCCAGTCGGAAATGCTGCGTTACGCGATAGATCTCCGATCTATTACCTCCGGCACGGGTTCTTTTGAACTGGAATTCGACCACTATGAAGCTGTTCGCGGTAAAATCTCGGAAGATATCATTGCAAAATCGAAGGAAGAATCGGAAAAAGATAGTTGAAACCAAAAAGGGCTGTCCTGATCCGGGACAGCCCTTTTTTTATCTCTTAGTGATATTTTTAGTGATATTTTTTATTTACGATCCTTCAGCGGAATATACCCCATTCTATCCTTGCTTATATGTTTGTAGGCCGGCCGGAGGATCCTCCTTCCGTTGATGAGTTCTTCAATACGGTGAGCACTCCATCCAGAGGTCCGCGAAGCGGCAAAAATCGGAGTGAACAGATCAAGGGGAATATCCAGCATGTGGTACACAAAACCCGAGTAGAAATCCACGTTTGCCGAAATCACCTTGTCCGAATTCTTCAGCCTGGAAAATATCGTCGGGGTTAAACGCTCTATTATATCATAGAGCTTGTACTCCCTGGTGTACCCCTTCTCATCGGCCAGTTCCTTCGCCTTCCCCTTGAGAATGGCAGCTCTGGGATCGGAATACGTGTATACGGCGTGGCCCATTCCGTATACCAGACCCTGACGATCAAAGGCCTCTCTTCGGAAAATTTTCTCTATATAAGAGGCTACCTCTTCCTCGTCTTCCCACTCCTTTACGTTTTGTTTGAAACTCTCAATCATCTCACGGACTTTTATAGCCGCTCCACCGTGTTTCGGGCCCTTGAGCGACCCAACTGCCGCAGCCACTGCCGAATAGGTATCAGTATCAGAGGAGGTAACCACGTGTATGGCGAAGGCGGAGTTGTTTCCACCTCCATGCTCGGCGTGCGCTACCAGGGCAAGGTCTAGGAGTTCGGCTTCCAGGGCCGTATAGGACCCGTCCGGACGAATGAGTCGAAGAATGTTTTCCGCGGAACTGAGTTCCGGGTCCGGCGCATGGATATAGAGGGTCTTGTTCTCATGGTAATGCTGTTTTGCCTGATAGCCATAGGCTATGAAAGTGGGAAACTGGGCAATCAAACGGATCGACTGGCGAAGCACATTTTCAATCGAGATATCTTCGGGATTGTCGTCGTAGGAGTATGCCGCGAGAACACTTCGCGCGAGTTTGTTCATGATATTCGAACTCGGGGCGGTGAGAATCATATCCTCGGTAAACCCCAAAGGTAATGTACGGTTCTCTCCAAGTATTTTTTTAAAATCCACCAGTTCCGCTTCGTTGGGCAGCTTTCCGAAAATAAGTAGATACACGGTTTCCTCAAAGCCGAAACGTTTTTCCTTCTGAAATCCTGCGACCAGCTCCTTCAGTTCGATCCCACGATATCGGAGACGCCCTTCCACGGGGATTTTTTCTTTTTCATCAACAATATACCCGTGAACATCTCCAATCTGGGTAAGTCCCACAAGTACACCGGTGCCGTCGTTGTTGCGTAAGCCCCTCTTCACCTCATACTTATTGAAATATTCCGGGTCAAGCTGGTTGTTTTTTTTCACCATTTCGGCATATTTGTTTATATCTATCCATTTGTTAACCTGCATTTCCCCCCTCCTCTTGTAAAATTATACAGTATCTTACCATAGAATTGCATAAACAGTCCTTTTGATCAATCACATTCCTCTACGGTCTCGCCCGAACTGCGAACTGCCCAGACCTCCGTGATTTTATGATTTTTTTCTATGCCCTTACCCTCAAAACTGGTCCTTGGTCGCCATTCCCGCGCGGGGGCCGGTCCTCCGTAGGGATTTTTTAGGAGTTTCTCTTCTGCTACCACATCGAGCATCTGTTGGGCGTACTCTTCCCAATCCGTAACGGCATAAATATAACCGTCCGGCTGCAATCGTTGGGCAAGCAAGTGCACGAATTCCTTCTGAAAAAGCCTCCGTTTGTGATGCTTTTTTTTGGGCCAGGGATCGGGGAAAAATATATGAACCCCATACACGGAATCCCCGGGCAGCATCCGCCGCACCACTTCCATTGCATCCCCACGGATAACCCGGAGATTGTCCAGAGAACGTGAGTGTATCTCCCTTAGCACCCTGCCGACCCCTGGAAGATATACCTCGATTCCCAGAAAATTATACTGTTCGAAACGCTCCGCCAGCTCCACCGTCGCTCTCCCGGCCCCGAAACCAATCTCCACTATCAATGGTTTATTATTTCCATACACCGATGTCCTGTCGATACGCCCATCCGAAAGTTCAAGGCAATAGAGGGTGGAATATTTTTCTAGGGCCGCTTTCCGTGATGGGCTTAAGCGTCCGCTTCTGAGAACGAAGGACCGTATGTTGTTCCGTTTCTTATCCATATGAGAGGCAATAGTAAAAAAAAGCGTAACATCGTGCAAGGGTATCGCGGCAAATTCATTTTTTTTCCAGAGGCCCCCCAGGAAATACCCTTTGGTCCAATCAGGCCGTTTATGCGTTCAGGGCCTCGCCGAAACTCTGTCGATCCCCCCCCGGCCCCAGTTTTTGATCGACTCGAGATAGTTTTTCACATCCCTGTTCATTCGGAAGTTCAGCATGGTGTGTGCCGTTTCTTCCGCTTCCTTCGTATCCATATTCATGAGTCTTGCCCGGACCATGGTAAGCAGACGCGGATCAACACTGAAGGCCCTGATTCCAACACCGACAAAAAAGACCAGCATAGCCTCTTCCGCTACCGCATCTCCACAGACGGAAATAGGACAACCGGTTTTCAACCCTGTTGTGGCAATTTTTTTTATCGCCCTGAGCACCGCCGGGTGATAGGCTCTGTAGAGCTCCGCGACATTCAGATTGGTACGGTCAACACCAAGAATGTACTGCACAAGGTCATTGGTCCCGATACTTAGAAAATCCGCTTCCTTTGCCAGTTCTTCTACCATGGAGACGGCCGACGGCAGCTCCACCATCGCACCGAATTCAGGAGCATTATTGTATACAAGCTTTTCCCGATCCAGCTCCGCCATCACATGGAAGGCAAGGTCTCGACATTCGATGAAATCATCAAGCCCGCTGATAAGGGGAAACATGATCTTCAATTCCGTATGTACTCCCGCCCTCAGCAGGGCCTTTAGCTGGTCCTTGAAGACCGAGGGATTCTTTAAGGCATAGCGAACCGCCCTCAAGCCCATAAAGGGATTCGTTTCAGCTCCTATCGTAGCCGTGGACAATTTTTTATCTCCACCGATATCTATGGTTCGAAAAAAGACCGGGCTCATCTCCTTGATCACTTTTTTATAAATTTGATATTGCTCTTCCACAGGGGGGAAATCGTTTCTCACGAGAAAAAGATATTCACTGCGATAAAGCCCCACTCCACCGGCTCCCGCGAGCTGAGCGGCCTGTATGTCCGAGAGAAGATTGATATTCGCGAGAAGCACTACCTCATCCCCATCGGAACTCGAACAGGTAGTGGTCTGCTCCTTGGCCTCCACCACTTTGTATTTTGCAGAGCGCATCTCCGCCTGGAGTCCTACATACCGGTCGATCACCTCATCCTCGGGATCAACCATAATGTTTCCTTCGTAGGCATCGAGAATCAGAAAGCTTCCATCGGCGGTTTCAAAAAACCGTTCGTTATTGAGAAGTATCGTCGGTACTTCCAAAGACCTCGTGAGGATAGAGACATGACTGGTTTCACCGGCACCGTACACTACGAAACCCTCGACATTCTGGGCTGACAATTTTACGATTTCCGAGGGAAGCGGGTTTCGTGCCACAACAATCTGACCTGAATAATCCCCGTCATCCACCTTCTCTTCTCCAAGATTACGGAGAAGTCTGTGACCAAGATCCTTGACATCGTGGATCTTGTCTTGGATATTTTCATTCCTACTTTGGTTAAACAGACTCACGTAGTCGTTTACCACCGCCACGATGGCTTCGGCGGGGGTACTCCCTTTTCTTATCCTCGTTCGCATGGAGCCTGAAAACTCATCATCACTCAACATCAGAAGATGAGAACCGAAAATAAGTGAACCCGCTTCCGAGAGCTTATCATCCATATGTGATTGAATCATCTTCAACTGGTGGATGGATTCCTGTAGCGCCCTTTCAAAATCCTCTTCAGTATCGAGATACCGTGCCCTCCCTGATTGTATGAACAGGTCATCTTCAACCCCGGTGTTCACCGCCACCGCCTGCCCCATGGAGATTCCGGGTGTGGTCGCCTGACCACGCAAAAAACCCGGCATATCAGCACTCTTCTTCCTTGATCGATGTTTTACATCATTGCGGAGTTCGAGGAGCATTCGGGCGTGTTCGAGAAAGGTCGCCAGCTGACTGGCAATGGTTGAAAGCGCCCGGATATCACGATTCGTGTAGTAATCGGGTCGCGGGTCCTCCACGACGATGACCCCTAGCTTCTTTGAGGACCTCAGAATAGGTACCGCGAGGAAACTCTCGTATTTTTCTTCCAGTATTTCCGGAACATACATAAAGTTAGGATCCTCGGAACCTCTCGGTACGCAGATCGGTCTCATCTCTTTGAGGGAGGTACCGGTAATACCCTGACCCTCCTTCAGATGAAGGATTCCGATCATCTCCGGGTTAAGGCCCTCCGTGGCGCGCAGGACCAAATCTCCGGACTCCTTCTCCACAAGAAAGATCGAACAGGCCTTCGTTTCCATGTGACGCGAAATAATCTTGACCGTAAGATGCAGCAGCCCTTTGATGTTTGTACTTTTTTGAAAAAGTCCGGTCAGCTCTCCTACGTTGCAAAGAAGATCAAAGGTCTTTTTTCTCATTCCGGTCCTCTCTGTTGTGTATTATAACAGAGACTGAAGTTTTTCTCTAATAAATTCCGATTTCTCCTTCAAGCCAATCTTACCGGTATTCATCATGAGGATATTCGGGTTGTGCGGATCGAGCTTCACGCTTCCACCGCTCTCTTTTATAAGCCTAAGGACACGATCTACCGAGATTATAGAGACCTTTCCGAACTCAACATGGACTTTTCCCCTCCGCTCTCGAAGCGATCGGATGTAGAGCTTCTTGCATATCACACGAAGTTCGGCGATCGATAGAAGGCTTTGCACCTCTTCGGGCATTGGTCCAAAACGATCAGTCAACTCTCCATAGACCTTTTCCAGGTCGTAGTCGATCTCGATGGAGGCGATCATTTTGTATATTTCCATCTTCTCCGTGGGGTCCCGGATATACTCGTCGGGGATATAACCCGAATAATCAAGCTCCAGGAACACCTCCGGGGCCTCTTCCTTCCCGCCATCTTCGCTCATCTCTTCAACAGCTTCATCGAGAAGCCTCAGGTACATGTCGAATCCTACCGAGAGTATTTCCCCGTGCTGCTGCCGGCCTAGGAGGTTTCCCGCTCCACGAACTTCAAGGTCTTTCATTGCTATTTTGAAACCCGAACCGAGGTCACTGTGATCACTGATAATCTGCAGTCGCTTCATTGCTATATCGCTGAGGGCGCGCCGTTCGGGAAAAAAGAGATACGCGTAGGCAGTCCTATCCGAACGACCTACTCTTCCCCGCAGTTGGTATAGCTGGCTGACCCCGTAGTTGTCAGCTCTGTCGATAATGATAGTGTTCACGTTGGGGATATCGATGCCGTTCTCTATAATAGTCGTTGCCACCAATACCTGAAACGCGCCGTGAACAAAGCGGTGCATAATATCTTCCAGCTGTGCACTGGTCAGGCGTCCGTGGGCGGTCTCAATCATCACGTCCGGTACGAGCCTTTCCAGGAAAAGTCGTACCTGCTGAAGAGTTTCCACTCGATTGTGCAGGTAAAAAACCTGCCCCCCCCTCTTGATCTCGTACCTGATAGCCTCTGCGACCAGCTCCTCCCTGAACTCCTCCACATGCGTCTCGATCGGTCTTCGATCAAGGGGCGGAGTGGTGATCAGGGACATATCCCTGATCTTCAGTAGCGACATGTGAAGGGTCCGAGGTATCGGGGTAGCCGATAGGGTAAGGGCATCCACAGAAGTTTTCATCTCCTTCAGTTTTTCCTTTGCCTTCACTCCAAAGCGCTGTTCTTCATCCACCACGATCAAACCGAGAGATTTAAACTTAATATCCCGCTGTAAAATTCGGTGCGTCCCAATCAGGACGTCGATCTCTCCGGCTTCGAGTCGGGTAAGGACTTTTTTCTGTTCATTGGATGGCACGAAGCGGGACAGCATGCCGATCTTTACCGGATAACGCCTGAAACGTTCTACAAAGTTTTCATAATGCTGTTCCGTGAGTATTGTGGTCGGTGCAAGAAAGGCCACCTGTCTGCCGGACACGACCGCTTTAAAGGCGGCTCTCATGGCCACCTCGGTCTTTCCATAGCCCACATCGCCGCAGACCAGACGGTCCATCGGGGAGGGCTTCTCCATATCGACCTTGGTCTCCTCGATCGCCCGAAGCTGGTCGTCGGTCTCTTCATAGGGAAATTCAGCCTCAAACTCAATCTGCCAATCCGTATCCTCGGGAAAGGCGAAGCCCTTCGCCTCCCTTCGTCGCGCATATAAAGCAATAAGGTGTTCGGCGAGGTCCTCCACCGATTTTCTCACCCTTTCCTTTCTCCGGTCCCAGGATTTCCCCCCCAGGGTATCCAGCCTGGTGGCGCTGCCTTCCTGACCTATATACCTCTGAATAAGGTTGACCTGTTCTATGGGAATAAACACGAACTCTTCACCGGCGTATTCCAGCTTAATGTAGTCCCGTTCGGTTCCCGCGGCGCTGATCCGGTCGATCCCTTTGAAACGACCGATCCCGTAGTTTACATGGACCACCAGGTCTTCGGGGTTCAACTCCACAAAAGTATCGATAACCCTCGACTTCGATCGTTTTACCGAAGCCGGAGGTCTTTTCCTGCGCCCGAATATCTCGTTCTCCTGAACCACCATCATTTTGAAATCCGGCAGAGAAAAGCCCGAAGATATCGGCGAAGCGATCACCGAAAGGTTAAGTTCACTCAACAATTGCCTTATTCGTCCGGCCTGAATATCCGTTTCAGCGCAGATGGTGATGTCATACCCGTTCTCTATCAGATTCGAGAACTCGCTCTTGAGGTAACTGATATTTCCAAAGAAAGACCGGGGCCCTTCATAGTTGAAACGTATTCGCCTCTCTTGTTGTTTTTTTAGAACCGGAACGGTGAAGGTGCGATGATGTCTCCCCCTTAAGTCGGTGAAAGAATGTAGGATCTTCTCGGGACGCGGGGCAGGTTTTTTCTTAAGCCTTGCCTCCCTGTAGAGTTGTTCATATTCCTTCTGAAGGGAATCCCCACTGTTTATCAATCGGTCGTCATAGAGAAAAAACTGTGTCGCGTCTTTGTCCAGGAAATCAGCTAGAGCGGCTGGTTCGTCGAAGGTCGCCGGAAAGAGAAAGATTTCGTCCCTGCACCCTCCTTCTTCCTTCAACGTTGCGAGGAGGTCTTCTTCATTGGGGAGAAGCCGGGCCAGCCTTGATATGGCGTCTTCGTTCCACAAAAACTCACAGGCGGGATAGATGTGGAACTCCTCCGTCTTCTCCGTGGAAGCCTGGCTGACCGGATCAAAAAAGCGGATCTCCTCAATTTTATCCCATTCAAATACGATCCGTACGGCCTGTTCCGCACCGGGAGGAAAGATATCCAGTACTTCACCTCGTAAGGCAAACTCTCCCGACACGGTTACCCTGGGAACCCGGAGATACCGATACCCCGTGAGGGTTTCGCTCAACAGAACCGGATCGAACTCCTGCCCCACCTTCAGACAGTGCAAACTCGCCTGTATGAACTCGGGAGGTGGAAGAGGAGTGAGAAAAGCCCGAAGGGAAGTCACCGCAATGAAGGGTTCACCCTTCAGCATCTGTACGAGCTGATACACCCGCTCCCCGGCGATGTTTAGGGGGGTCTGTTTTCCCGCGTAGGGAACCGTTCGCCACCAGGGAAACTGGTAGACCAGTTCGGTGAAGAGGGACAGATCGCCCACGAGGTTTTCCGCCTCCTGTTCGGTGGGAGTCACGATGAGAAAGGGACTTTTCGCGGAACGAAAGAGGCGCTCAATAAGGATCGCGAAGAAAAACCCCTCCGCGCCGTCGATCTCAACATCGATTTCGGGCTGTCTGAAGGCCTTCAACAGTTTGGCAAAAGCTTCACTGGGGTTTAGTTTCTTGTTCAATTTATTTTGGAATAATGTTATCATTTTTTTTGACCGAAGATAAAAAGGAGTATGGAGAGGACAATCGTGAAACACACTTTATTCATAGTTCTATTTCTGTTCATTTCCCTTTTTTTTCTCAATGCTGAAAGTGACCTGGGCGTCGAGGGCGTCCTGGACGGTGTGAGTGTACAGATTCGAGAAGCGGAACGAGGAATCTACACTCTGGACAGCCCGATTATGCTTCAGGTCAACCTGAAGAACGAATCCGCGGAACCCTTCCTCTTTGAACTGGCGGGGAAAAAACTGTTCAACCTCTCCCTTGATGTGACCAATCTGTACAACGAGCCGATTCCGGCTTCGGAAAATTATATCAGAGAGAAGGGCTCCAATCAACAAGTGTATTACCGTGAGCTACGTATCCTGCCGGAGGAGGAGTTTTCTTTCTATTTGCAGTTATCGGAGTTTGTGGAGGTCAAATCACCGGGGATCTATTTTGTGCGCGCGGATTTTCATCCCGGTCTAGGGAAAAAGGCAACTATCTCCTCCAACATCCTCACCCTTCATATACAGCCCTCCACGAAAACGGAATCACTCGTCCAGGAACAGGTTTCAGTAGAAAAAATTCATGTTCTTCAGCAACAACAACTCCCGCCTGATAAGATAGTCACGTACGTGCTCCAGGCACGGCAGATGGAGGAGTGGGAAAAGTTTTTTCTCTACCTGGATGTGGAACAGCTATTTCTTCAGAATCCCCTCCAGGCTGCACGATATCGGAACAGTTCGGAAGTACAGAGGCTTAAAATGGTTGAAGACTACCGGGAATTACTGGAAAATGAGGTCGTTGATGAGGATATATTGCTCAAACCCTCCGATTTTACGGTGCTCAAGACGGAATATACCCCTGAGAAAGCCGAAGTTCTGGTTGAAGAAGATTTTATCTATCCGGACTTTACTGAAACCCGTCGATATGTGTATTATCTACATCGACCCGAAGGGTATTGGACGATCTATAAATATCAGGTGATGGGTCAGGAAACTCGCTGATGAAAACTATCCTCGTAATTGAGAATCCTGAAACACAGGAAAAAATAAGGGGTCACCTCGGACCACTGGGATTTGATTTTATTTTCTATCAAAATCCGGTAAAAGCAATGGATAACCTTGAGGAGATAAACCCGGACCTCATTATCTTCAGCGCGGAAGATTTTCCGAGACATTGGAAACCCTTTCTCAGTTATTTTCGCATGTGCAAGAGTCGGGACGAGGGGCTTTTTATACTGATGATCGGGGAAAACTTCCCGGAAGACGAAGCCGACAAAGCGACGGTCCTCGAAATCAACGGGATGATCGAAACCGACCTTGATGAAAAAAATATAGAAATCCTCCAGGATATTCTTGCCCGGTACAACCTCCTCCCCGAGATTCGTGGAGACCGTCGTTATCCCTCCACATGGATGCGTGAGATAGATTTTGCCTTCACCCATCCCTACACCTACATGCTTATATCCGGAGAAATAACCGACATTTCCCTTGGAGGACTCAGTTTTTTACCAGACCTTCCACAATCCACAGCCGATATCCTCGAGGGTGAAAAACTCTACGGATGTAGCTTCAATATCGAAGAAGAACTGCATTCGATCGATGTGAAGGTAGTCCGGAACAACCGCACCATGGCCTTGAGATATGTGAACATAACCGAAAAGACCCTCCAGTGCCTGAAGGAATACCTCAACCACATGCGCTACCGAAAGGACTGAACTCACTAGTGGGTTCACGTGGGAGGAACATTTTTCAATACCCTTTCTTAATCCCCGTTTCTGTTTTATAATGGAAAGTGACAGGAGGCATGGTATGAGTATACGCAAATACATCGAAACCAAACCCCTCAATGAGCTGATCAAATACCGGGGCGATCCGGAGGATAGACAGAATGCCATTACTTTTGTCGGTACAGTGAGAAAGCACCCCTACGACAAGGGGAAGCTGCTTCTCATTACGAAGCCCTTCAGTACCGATACCGAGTTTTTTGAATTCAAACTCGTGGATATTGTATACTACGAGGAACAGCCCAGTATCGTATCCGAAATTGGGGAAAACCTTTTTATGGCTAAAATCTGGGTTCGAAAGGGGAGTTTCGGAGTGCAGTACCATCCCTTTG
>CAZJIN010000039.1:0-10960 GCA_964545955.1 uncultured Sediminispirochaeta sp. | reverse complement strand
GAGACTAGGGTTGTCGAAGGAATAATCGATCTTAATGAGGGTCCCATCGTTCAGGCAAAGGTAGACCTTCGCGGAGCGCACCCCTTCATCTTCAAGGGCTTTCTTGAATCCGAGGGCGGTGGATTGGGCGACCCTGTTGAGGGAAGCGTTGAGGATGGCCGCGTTTTCCCTTTCGAGCAGCCCTATGGAGGCTATCTCATGGGACAGGGTAACGGGGATCTCATCGCCGAGAATCTCATAGGCCAGGGCACCGGCGCGCTCTTCGTGCTCATGGGAGACGGGAGAAAAAATAGAGGTGATCGCCACGGCCTCCACTTCACCCTTCATAGTAGTGAGGGCCGTACGCAGGGCCTCTTCGTCGAGGGGAAAAATCTCCTTTCCGTTGAACTCGTGGCCCCCCCTTATGTGGTATATGTGGGAACTGACAGCGGAACTCAAATCTTCGGGCCAGTCTATCATCGGCTGAATCGCCATTCCCGCGGGTTTGCCTATTCGTATAACCCCGGCTTTGAGGAGTTTTCGACGGGTAACAATGGCATTCGTCGAGTGGGTTGTTCCCAGCATGGCGTACTTCACGTCGTTCTCATCGATGTCGACCTGGTCGAGGACGGAGTGAAGGGCGTTGTAGATTCCCTCGGACACGTCAGTTGTTGTGGGGCTCTTTATCGAAGCTACGATCTCATGATTTTCGTTCACTATAACCGCGTCGGTATTGGTCCCACCGACATCTATTCCAATTCTATATTCCATTTCAGCCCTCCCGTCCGTTCACAAGTTCTTCCACCGGGGTATAGTCGAAGTCATACCCGAAATACCTCGGTCCGACCGTTTCAATACCCACCGGGGTTCTCCATTTCTCCGCGCAGGGGATTCCTATCACCACCACGCGACGCCCATATTTCAGGCTTTCGGTGGTAACGGGTATGGAGGTGTCAACATCCAGGATGCAGATAAGATCGGGCACCGATGCCGCGATTATACCGTTTTTCTCCGCCAGAAGATTCTCATTCTGGAATCCCACGTTCATCGACTGTCCCGAATACTCCTCTATTCCGCTCAGTGCACAGAGGCCCCGGTTGAAGCCGCCCTCGATATTGCGTTCCACATCGGTGATTTTTCCCTTGAACAATTCAAAGCCCCGGGTGACCTCCAGAAGTCCCGCGATCGGATTGGTATTTTCAAGCCGGGCATCGGCGATTATTTTTCCAATCTGTTCGGAAAAACTTAAAATTCCGGAGATGCCCGATTTTTTAACCTGGCTCCCGAGCATCGAGTAGATACTGATCATCACCGATGCCCCCATGGCCACCGTGCAGACCCGGGCGATTTCCTCCGCCCAGTTGTTGGTGATGGTGTTCAGAATGACCCTGTTGCCCTTCTCATCGACAATCACCATCGGACTGGCGGGAATACCGTCAAGGTGATAGGTCACCATTTGAAGTTCGGGAAAGGCACGCCCCATGCCGTCGGCATCCACCAGGGGTATCCCGAGCTGGGCCGCCACCGCGATCGGAATCATTGAGTTCACCCCGCCGGCTTCTATGGGAATGGTGGCGTAGACTTTTTTGCCCAGGGCGTTTTCAAGACCCTTGAAGGCTGTAATGAACTCCTCACCGTTCGGGATTTTTTCAATAATCACTATGGGAGCACCCATCATAGCGGAGGGTACTACCAGCGCATCGTCGGGCAGCTCCGAAGGAGAGATCAACTGCACCGGCCCGTGTTTTCGAATCGCGTTCAGTGCCATAAGCCTGCCGATGTGGGGATCTCCCCCGCCGCCGGTTCCAAGCAGGGACGCCCCTAGGGCAATGTGTTCAATGGCCTGTTCATCCAACAATCTCATTGTATACTCCTGATTTTATAAATACGCGTGACGACCGTCCGTGGACGGTCGTTAACGCTTTCGAATTCAAATAGCCTCACAATAGCTCAAACAGCCGTTTTTTGAGCTTCCTTTGTCCGTGAGAGGACCTTCGATAATACGAGAAAGAGCACTCCCGCCACTACGATCGCGTTCAACGCCTGGCTTCCCCAGGAGACGAAGAGACCGACGAGGGTTCCGCCGAGCCACGCGATGATTCCGCTCCAGTTTACACCGGGGTAGGGAGCCCAGGTATCGGGATTGCCCTTGTTGCGGATCCAGTAATCGGCGATCATGACCCCCGCGATCGGTGTAATACCCGCGGTAAGTACACCGAGGAAGGAGATAAAGTGATTGATGATACCGAAGATGGCAAGGAGAGTACCGATCCCTCCGGCTACAGCGGTGGCCGGAGCCCTTTTCTCATCGGAAAGCTTGAACATATTCGTAAGTGCCAGTCCCCCGGAGTAGGCATTGACGGTATTTGTAGTCCAGGTAGCCAGAATGAGGATCGTGAAGCCGATAACCGGAAATCCCAGGGTGCTGACCACCTGACTGATATCATAGGTGCCGGCGACTACGGACATGAGAGCTCCCGCAATCAGAAGGGCGCTCCCAATGGGTATCACCCCGAGGACCGAGGAGAGAATTGAGCCTTTTCTGTCCTTCGCGTAGCGGGAATAGTCCCCGGCGATAACTCCGCCCACCGCGAAGCCACCTATGGAGAGGGCCACCGCCTGAAAAAATCCCATGGAACTTTCAGTCGCGTGGGAGGCCAGTCCTTCGAGGCCGTAGGTCTTCAACGCAACCGTAGTACCGTATACCGCCAGGAGGATAAGCGCGGGGACGGCGATATAGTTGAGGTAGGAAAGGGCCTTGTACCCCAGAATGGCGGTGGTCAACATGATTATTCCCCAGATCCCCGAGGAGAGCCAGACTGGAAAGTCAACTCCGAATCGGCCCATAAAACCCGAGAAGGATGCGCCGGTCACCCCGGTCTGCACACCGAACCATCCCATCACCGAGACTCCCAGAATAAAGGAGATGACAAAACTCGCTCCCTTCTCGCCAAAGGCGGAGGAGGCGTTCACCACCGTCGGTCTACCAAGATCGGTTCCCTGCATGCCCTGAAAGGTCATAAAAACAACGACTATTATGTACCCGGTGATTCCCGCAAGGATTCCCATTCCCAGGGGCATTCCCGAAACGATGGCTCCTCCCACCATGAGGGAGGGGACTGAAATGACTGCCCCCGCCCATATAAGAGCGATACTGAACCACGATTTTCTTTGATTGACGGGCACCTGCTCAAGGGCCAGGTGCTCGACAATACCCGTTTTTTTCTCATCAGACATAGTGCTACTCCTTATTTCGCAAAATCCATTCTTAGATCTTTTATTGCAGCAATCGTGCCATCCCTTAAAAAACCGGGGGAATGTCATTTTTCGTGTGATACGGGCGTACACGGCGATAAAAACCGGTCTCGCCGGTATGAATTATAAAAAATATGAGAAAAACGAGAATAAAAGAGAAAAACTGAGAAAATTATTGAGAAAGGGTTTTGGAAGAGGTAGATATTAAAAACAAAAAGGGGTACCATCAGTTCGATGCAGCAGTTGATTCGCTCCTTTCAGCACTTTTTCTCATGCAACATTACCTGTCTCAACGATCCACCGCCGCAAAGGGAGGACCCCGATGGTGGCGGGGCCGACGATGGTGATATTCTTCCCGAATACCTTCAGAACAGCACCCGGGTATTGATAGCACGGAGCAGGCTTCAGGGAGTCTGCGCGGTCCTCTGGGAATTCCCCGGGAGAAGAGACTTTGCCCCGGGAGAGTTGGAGCACCTGCTCCAATGTTCCCGGATGATTGCAATGAAAAGGGCGGAGCACAGGCGGGAGGAGGAACTGTATTTCTACAAACAGGTAACACAGCTTCTGGCAAAAAAAACAGACGAAGGGCTTATCCTCCTCGACCGTGAAGGAAGCCCCCTGTATCAGAACAAATCCGCCCGGAGTCGTCGCATCCTGGACAGGTATCAGGCTTATATCCAGCAGTTTGAAGAACTCAGGGGGACGGACAGGAAAGAACATACTGTGTATCTGGAAGGAACAGTTCCCGTGCAGCTGGATATCGCCGGCCTTTATTCAGGAGATACCTTTCTCGGCAGGATTATCACCACCCGTTCGAAGTCCTTTGGCAAAACGTCTGAGGACAGGGAAAGGCCTCGGAAGGGGGATGAGCTTCTCTATATTCTCGGGAAGGATCCCGTAATTGGCAAAACCCTGCGAATAGCCCGACGGGCCGCGGATACGGACGCCACAGTCCTCCTGAGTGGCGAGAGCGGGACGGGGAAGGAACAATTTGCGCGGGCAATTCACTATATGTCCGCGCGAAGAAACAAGCCCTTTGTTGCAATCAACTGTGCTGCAATACCCGAACAGCTCCTTGAAAGTGAACTCTTCGGCTATGAGGAGGGGGCCTTCACCGGCGCTGCCCGGGGCGGCAAAGTCGGGAAGATTGAAGCGGCCGATTCCGGTACCATCTTTCTCGATGAGATCGGGGATATGCCCCTCAACCTTCAGGCGAAGTTGTTGCGTGTTCTTCAGAGACGTGAGTTTGAGCGTGTGGGGGGAACGAGGGAGATAAGCGTGAATGTTCGCTTCATCAGTGCAACTCATCGCAACCTGCGTGAGTTGATGAAAGAGGAGGTCTTTCGCGGTGACCTTTTTTACAGGTTGAATGTAGTCCCCATACACATACCGGCGCTCCGGGAACATCGAAGGGATGTCGGAATCCTGCTCAATTACTACCTTAAAAAATATGCCCTGATGACGGGGCGTGATTTTTCCTATTTTACCTATGATGCCATGAAGATACTCACTTCTTACGACTGGCCCGGAAATATCCGGGAGCTTGAAAATGTGGTGCAATACTGCCTGACCATGTCCGTCGGCGGTGTGATAGGAACAGAAGATCTTCCGCCGGGAATGGTTAGGGGAGGACCGGAGTTCCCGGACGAAGGGGCGTCGGAAAAAGAAGAGCACGGGAAAAGGAGTTTTGTTATGCAACGTTTGAGTGGAAAGCGCCGCGCTTCTCCAGGGGAGGTGCGGCAGTTAATAGAACTATTCGGAGAGGACACTGCGGGCAAACGCAAGGCCGCAGAACATCTCGGCATAAGCCTTGCGACCCTGTACCGGAGAATCAATGGAAGTGAAAACTGATGCAACAGATCGACGGTGAAAGCGTGCTTTCTCTGTATTATGGGAGTCTTTTTACCGCCTGCGGAGGGGGCGAGTATTCGGATCATCTCCCGATTACCCTGGAACGTCATATCGAGGAAGAGGGTCCGGTGGACCTGGTATCCCTTCAGGATCTGGAGGAGGGGAGCCGCTTCCTGTCGGTGGGAGTCCTTGGGAGCATGCTCGAGGCGAGCCTGCAGACCGGCAGGGAAGGGGTACAGGTTCTAAGGCGTCTCTGCGAGCGGCAGCAGCTGGAGTTTGACGCGCTTTTTACCATAGAGGGGTCCAGCCTGAACGTACTGTTCCCGATACTCGTAGCCGGGCTCGCCGGAGTTCCCATTGTGGATGGCGACTGCATGGGACGGGCATTCCCCGAATTCCAGATGACCACGGCTCAGGCTATGGGAGAACGGGTTGTTCCTATGAGTCTTCTCACCCCCGGCGGCGAATACTACCACTTTGAGGATCTGGAAAACCTGATTTTTGAGATAAAAGCAAGAGAAATAGTAAGTCATGAGGGAGGGATTGCCTATTTTTCCGGTTTTCCCCTGGATACGCAGGGGCTGAGAAAAATTTTGTTGCCCGATACCCTTTCCTTTGTTCGGGATGTGGGAAGTTGTTTTCTCAATCCCGATTCTTACACCCGACTACTCAGAAATATTACCGACGTGAGCAAGAACAGCCTGTATGGCGGCGCGATTGAGCTCTTCGTCGGGACCATGGAAGAGATACATACAAGCCATGAGGGAGGAAGAACATGGTCGAGAATTGTTCTCGCGGGAACGGGGGATTATGGAAACAGCAACTTGTCCCTGCTTGCCCAAAATGAGTGTCTTCTCGCCTACCGGGATGATCGGGTTTTCGCGATGGTCCCCGATCTTATCACGCTGGTTGACCTGCGGACCTTAAAACCCCTTTCACTGAGTGCCCTGCACAGTGAGATGCGAATCGCGGTGATTGGAATACCCGCGCCGGTGCGACTGAAATCCCGGGATATGCTGAATGTGCTTGGTCCATCCTGTTTCGGTTATAGCGAAGAGTATATACCGATCGAGGGGATCCACTATTCGCGGTTTTACTCTTAGGTCGGCATACCATGAACAGAATGATGGATCTTGTAGTCAGGATAGGCCTGGATCAGTGCAGCTTCAGCCTCGGTGTGCGTGAAGACTGGCTTGTCAGAAGAAAACGGGTGTTCCGAAGTGGTGGTGGTCCAAAGACCGTGACTTCAATGGGAGAGGGAGCTCTGTATCAGGAGCTGACCGCTTTTCTCAGGAAAGGGAGAATGCTGTTCGACGGTATTGGAAAAGTGGTACTGGTCACCGATATAGCCGACAGGTTTTTGGATTCGCTTTCCCGGGAGCCGAAACGAATTGGGTATCTGCGTATTGCCCCGGACTTCTACGAACCGGAGCACATAACTCAACTTCTTGAAAAACACGGTGGTATACTGCTCACTGAATACATTAAACCCGGCGATTCTTTTGGGAGGGAACGATGTGAAGGTGTTCTGCAGAGGTTTTCCTCCGCCGGGGTGACCGACATCGGGGTCAATAGTGTGTATCAGGTAGAATCAAGGGATGAGGAAAGTCGGATCATCCAGTTCTGTGAGAGGATGGCCCCCGGAAGATTCAACTATCACAGCCTTGAGCCTGGAGAATATCAGTCTTTCCTTCTCACGGAGAACAGGCTGCTCGTGAATGTGTGCATCAGGGGCTCCCTCGAGAGAGAACTGGAAGAGATCAAACGGGCATGTGGGGATATCGATGTGCACGCACCTCTCGTTGTACTTGACGGATCCGGGTATTGTATCGATTGGGAGGCTGCCCTTGCCGATCCCCTTTGTACCTGGCAGGGGGGACATGCCGCGGCAATGATGGGGGCCGCCCTGGAGTTCGGGTTTTCGGAAGCGGTGACGATAAGTCCCTCTTCCACTGTGGAAGAGACGGACAGACGGGGGGAGAGTGTGATTATCGACAGGATCAAGGGGATGAGACCTGTTCCCGCCGGCAGAACGAGGAGATTCTTCGGGTTTCAGGTGAGCGGCCCCTTCCCCGGGGCCATGCAGTTCCTGGAAATTCCCCACAGAAATAAACTCCTGGAGGCAATTCGTTCTATCAATACCACTACAGGTCCCCTGCCGGTATTCGATATGACCGGCGGGCTGGTGGACCTTCAGGACCTGGAGTATCCTGTGCATCGCGTTTCGGATTTTGACGCGGTTCTGCTTACGGGTGCGCAATCCGCGGAGTTCAGGAAGTATTTCCACTGTATGATCAGTCCTATGGAAAAAAAATCAAATATCCGAGAAATCCTGAGAAAGGAGGCCGATCGCTGGTTCTACGCGAGCGGTGTGAAGCTCACGGAAGTGGTGGAGGAGTTCTCAATCTCCGAAACACGTTATCTGAAGATGGAGAGAGAGAGAATGACACTGCAGGTCAGTGGATGTCTGTCGAAGCTCCCCTGAAAAACGCCCCGATCGGCGGATCCGATTACGAGAACCGTTTCTCCAGGGGGCTACTTTTTCGCTGAGATCGCCTCGAGTTCCGGTGTGACCCGGTTGTACCACTCTATATGCCAGGTGCCGTCGTAGCTCAGGAGGTTCATGCAGGTGTTTTTCAGAGGAGGATTTCCCGGAACGATCTTCCCGTCGCTCAGAAGGGAGAGAATTGCCGAAATGAAACCTCCGTGGGCTACGGCTATGGACCGATGCCCTGCTTCCCGCAGGGCAATATGTTGGATCACTTCCAGTGCCCGGACCTGGACATCCTCCCTTGTCTCAGCTCCGGGAATGGGGCCGTTTCCGTAGACCTCTCCCCTCATTGTTACCTCCATTCCCTCGGCCTCACCGAAGTCACGTTCCTGAAGGCGCGGGTCGGTCACTATATCGGGAATTCCCGTCTCCCCCGCGATAGCGGTAGCGGTATCAAAGGCCCTGCTTAGGGGGCTTGAATAGATACTGTCCCAGTGTTCCCTTCCGAGATATTGGGCAACGCTTCGTGCCTGGGCGCGGCCGCGATCGTTGAGGGGGATATCCGTGGATCCCTGAATTCGACCGAAGTAATTCCAGTCGGTCTCGCCATGTCGAATCATACAAATCTGTGTCATTTGAAACTCTTACGCAGCATGTCTTACTTTAAAGGAGCTCCGAAGGCAAGGCCGAGGGCGAATGCCCGGTTGTCGTCCAACGCATCGGTAATGATCGCGTCGATCACGAATTTGTAGCCGGAAAACATATCCGAACTTCCAAGGTCGATGCGAATACCACTGTTGAAGACGCCCCTACTGCCTGCATTGGCGCCTATCGCGTGTTGACTGTAGCTGAAGTTGGCAAAATCGTTGATCCAGTGAACATAGCCCTGAAACACGTCGGGCATCAGCAGTAGATCGAAGCCCATCCCGAAGTCAATGTTGGAATCACCGACGTTGTCCCCGAAGGATTTTCCTATCACCAGGGTAGTTTCCGCGGACATGTTGAAGAAATCACCAGGATAGGTGGCGGCCAGGTATATCTGGTTGGTGTTGGTACTGTTTCCGGCGGCTTTGAGGAGCTGCGCGTTTCCCCCGACGGCAACGGCGGTAGCCTTCTTGATCGGGAGCTGGAATTTGCCGTGGATAATCATGTCGGAGTTGTCTGAATCGTTCTGGGTATCGTAGGCCAGGCCGAGTTCAAGACTCCTGAAGAGGCTGAAGGATGCCTTGGGGATATGGGTGGTAACATCTCCGTCGATAATAGCGTGATAGCCGATGTCAAAACCGAATTCGGCGGAACGTTCCCATCCGATTCGACCGCTGGGAATACTTACCAGACCTGTTGACCCGTTCAGGGACATTCCCTTCAGGGATTGAGCGGAAAGACCGATCGTGCCGATCAATGCAATCATTAGGACCATAAGAATCGCTTTTTTCATTGTTTTCCCCTTTTGGAATTATTTTATTTTGTATGTAATAACTATACTACTAAAAGACTTCCGGAAAGGCAAGATAAAGCTCTTCCGGGGAAGCCCCCTGGGAAGTTTTGCCCCTGGGAAGTTTTGAGGAAATTGTTGACCGAAAGGAGCCGGTGGTCTACAGTGGAATTGCCGTACCGTAATGAAACAGGAGGGGTGAATGGACAGAGAATCGAATTCGATTATCCTGAAGGCTACAGATCTGGATGGGTATCTCACCCAAGAGGACCATCGTGAAATTGAAACGATGAACGGTTTATACGCCAAGGCTATAGATATTTTTCGTGTGATCTCAGGGACTTCCCATGAGAGGAGGCTTTCCGAGGCGAAAAGGGATTTGATTCAAATCTATGACCGTATGGGTAAGCAGATGCAGGGTATTTTGAAAGAAGAATCCAGAATCCACGTCTATTCTTTCGATACACCAAAGGAAATACACGGAGAGGCCTCCCGCCTTATTTCAAAATTGAGAAACACCGAAACTCAACATGAGGAGTTTGTGTATTATATTCAGCGGGCCTATGAACTTCTCTTTAATCTTGCCTTCACGGAGAACGCGACACGAAGGAAAAACCACCTGATCACAAAGACTCCGGTGACAAACCCCGTGCAAAACTACGCGGTCCACAAAATCCCCGATGTGGATGGGGAAATCGAAAACAGCGTGATGTGCGTGATGTTGAGGGGCTCCCTGTTGCCCTCTATGATTATGAGCAAGGAGATTCAGGAATACTCATCTTCGAACTACGTGAGCCCCTTTGCCCTATTCAAGATCCAGAGGGATGATTCAAAAAAAGAACACAACATGGAGTATATTCTGGACCTGGACCGATCGTTTTTCAAGCTTGAACAGCTCCAGGGCAAGGATTTGATAGTGGCCGACCCGATGAACGCGACGGGAGGCAGTCTTGTAACGATCGTGAAGTATCTCCACGACGAGGGAATCAAGCCCCGTTCCATTAAATGTCTGAATGTAATATCAGCTCTGAAGGGATCTCTGCGTATAGTGCGAGCCCTCGACACGGCTCAGGTCTATACCCTGTGGATGGATCCCGTGTTGAACGAGGATGCCTATATCCTCCCGGGACTGGGCGACGCGGGAGACCGTCTCAACGGTCCTGACAGAGAAGAGACACCGAGGAATATTATTCAGCTTATCGCCGACTATGGGTCGAATATCGCCACCCTTTATCGTGCCCAGGTCCGAAAAATCGAAGAGACGGTGTTGGGGCGAAGCTGATGAAGGGATGCCGAATTCTCTTTCGTTTTTTCTTTCCGGGTGTTCTGATCGCGGGGGTTTTACTCTCCTGCGGTACCAGTCCCGCACGGGTGGAGCTTGCTCAAACATACTACAACCTCGGCAATGCCTATCTCGATCTGGAACGGTGGGATGACGCGGAATCAGCCTATGCCCGGGCGATGGACATCGACCCCGGTATGTACCGTGCCGGCTACAATATGGCAAGAATATATATCAACAACAAGAACTATCCCCACGCGGTTGAGCTTCTCACGGATCTTCTCGAAAAGGACCCGTCAAACATTATGATACGGGAAAGTCTCGCGTGGTGTTATCTGGAGATGGGGGAAAAAAAGAAGGGCGAGGAACTCTACCGCGGGATTCTCCTGGATGATCCCGCGAATTGTGACGTTCGCTACAATCTTTCACTTCTCCTGCGGGAAAGGGAAGAATGGGAGGGAGTGCACGCCCTGCTGATGGAATGTGTTGACCTCGATGAAGGGGACGGTGAGATCCTTTTTCTTCTCGGGAGGGCGGAACGTGAGAGTGACCTGGGAAACGGTCTGGGATGGATGGAACAGGCCGCGAAGGAATCTCCGAAGAACCTGCGGATTCTGGAAAAACTCGCCGGTGTGTACCGTGAGGAGCAGATGTTTATTCAGGCCCT
>CAZJIN010000038.1:0-10968 GCA_964545955.1 uncultured Sediminispirochaeta sp. | reverse complement strand
GTTGGAGGCATTCTCAGTATGGAAAGTGTAAAACACTTTCCATACTGAATTGCTGTACGCGCCCACTTTTTATTGATTCTCAATTATGGTAGAATCCTCCATAAATCCATTCAGTCAGGAAGTCTTTATGAATATTTGTGTTTTCAGTGCGTCCAGCAATAATGTTCCTATCATTTACAAAATTGCTGCCGAAGAACTCGGCCAACACATTGCGAGCAGGGGACATACCCTCGTGTTCGGAGGTGGGGAGGTCGGCCTTATGCGGGAAACGGCCAGATCAGCCCTCCAGTCCGGGGGCAAAGTGATCGGAGTCATCCCGGAATCCCTCAGGGCAAAGGAGCAGCGCTTCGACCATGCCGACGAATTGATCATCACCAAGACGATCGCGGAACGAAAGCAGATCATGATTGACCGTTCAGATGCCTTTGTAGTGCTCCCCGGAGGCTTCGGCACACTGGAAGAGATGTTTGAAGTGCTCGCCGCCATTTTCCGGGAGGGTTTTTCCAAACCCCTGGCGTTCCTGAATACGGCCGGTTTTTTTAACCAGCTCTTTGGTTTTTTTGATTTTATCTCCTACGAACGGTTCGCCCCCACAAAATGGAAAGAGGCTATCATGTCCAGTGAGAAAGTATGTGATATTATTGAATACGTAGAAATCAAACAACAGCAATAACTCAACGGAGTAGAGCGGATGGCAAAGATTCTTATAGTAGATGATGAGACCTACATTCGGGAAATGCTAAGAAAGGCACTCACCATACAGGGACACCTAATCAGCGAATCAGGTGACGGCAATAGCGCGATAAGATCCCTAAGGGAGAACCCCGTGGATCTCGTTATCATCGATCTCGTGATGCCCCACAAGGGGGGATTGGAAACCCTCATTGAAATCAGGGATTTCGACCGGGATATCAAAGTTATAGCGATTTCGGGAAAAATTGAGATATCCGGTGACTCCATCAGGGCTCTAGCAAAACAGTTCAATGTCGACAGGGTTCTCCCGAAGCCCTTTGATATAGATGATCTCTTAAAAATAGTGCAGGAACTTACATGAACACCGGAAGTACCAGGATAACCGTCGTATCGGCATCCTTTACCGCCCTGATCGCGATCGGGGCCTATATTTCCATACCGATTGGTCCGGTTCCCGTAGTACTGCAGAATTTCTTTGTGCTTCTGACGGGTCTGTTCCTGCCTCCCGGACCGGCTTTTTCGACAATTGCTGTGTATCTCCTCCTCGGGGCTCTGGGCATTCCCGTTTTTGCCGGCGGTACCGGTGGGATCGGCCATCTTTTCGGACCCACGGGAGGATACCTCATTGCCTATCTTCCCGCGGTAGTACTGACGGCGGTGATATCGGGAGACCCCGGCGTCCGAAGCACCCTTCGCTCCGTTATGGCCTTACTCGCGGGGACAGCCATACTCTACCTCGTCGGTCTACCCCGGCTGAAATACGTGACCGAAATGACCTGGAATCAGGCCACCGCCGCGGGGCTTTTCCCCTTCCTCCCCGGAGACGGCCTGAAGATTATTGCAGCCCTTTTTGTTAGGCGGAGCTACGGCCCCCGGCTGAAAAAATTCCTCTCCTCTGAATGAATGGAAATGCGGAAGCAGAAAAACAATTCAATTATTCTGGTAGAAGATCTCCATCACACCTTCCCTGGCGGAACCACCGCCCTCAGGGGAATCAACTTCTCCGCCGGTCCGGGGGAGTTCATTTTGTGCGTCGGCCGTAACGGCTCCGGCAAATCCGTTTTCATGCGACATCTCAATGCCCTCTACCTTCCCACACGGGGAAGGGTGTGTATAGACGGAGTAGATACGCAGAAGGATCGGGTATTCGCCCGAAGGACCGTGGGAATGGTCTTCCAGAACGCGGACAGCCAGATCGTCGGTCAGACGGTATACGGAGATGCGCGATTCGGCCCGGAAAACCTGAAGCTTCCACCCGCCGAGATTGAAATCAGGACCCTGTCCGCGCTCAGGATAATGGATCTGGAACCTCTCAAGGACCACAGACCTCATCAGCTTTCCGGTGGTGAAAAAAAGAGATTGTCCCTCGCGGGTATTCTCGCGATGAGTCCTCACGTGCTGGTTCTGGACGAACCCTTTTCCAGCCTCGATTATCCCGGTGTGCGCACGCTCCTGCGACATATCGTCGATCTACACCGACAGGGTCATACTATTCTTCTGGTGACCCACGATGTAGAGAAAGCCGCTGCCCATGCCGACCGGATCATCGTTTTTGAGGAAGGACGAATAGTTGAAGACGGCGAGCCTTCTACGGTGATTCGTACCCTGGGCCGGTACGGACTGCTCCCGCCGGACCCGCTCGAAGGAGAGGTAGAATCACCCCCATGGCTGAAATAAACATCTTTCATTACAGGCCGGGGATATCCCCCCTCCACAAGCTTGATCCACGGCTCAAAATCCTCCTTCTGTGTATCTATATTGGAGGAATTCTCTCCCGACCGGTGTCGGCCCTCTTTATACTGACCCCCTTTCTTTTGTGGGGTTCAGGATCGGCCGGCCTGAAGCTGCGATATTACCGGAGGGAGCTCAAGGTATTCGCCGTACTGGGAGGGGTGATATTTATCTCCAGATACCTGAACTCCATTGCCGCGGGTCCCTTCGAAGCCGCCCTTGAAGCGACCGTTCACACGGGCACCTTTCTACTGGTAGTGTGGTCGGGAATCCTTCTTACCGCCGTGCTGGATCCCGACGAGTTATACACGGTGGTCCACTGGATCCTGTCCCCCCTCCCCGGTCCCTCCGCGGGAAGGATCGCGGCCCGAACTGGTATGACCTTGGTGCTCGTCCCCCTTCTCCTGGACACGGTTCATGAAATTAGAGAGGCCCGCAGGGCGCGGGGAATCGAGGCTCGGAAAAATCCGATCGTTGTGATGAGTTCTCTGATAAATCCCCTGATGGAGAACCTGATGACCCATATGGAGGAATTTTCTATGGCCCTCGAAGCTCGGTGTTTCGATGACCAGGTGGTGAGGAAACGGCTCAACTTCGATCGGAGCCAACTCTTGCCGACCCTGTTTTACCTTCTTCCACCCCTGCTCTTGCTGATATTCCCTTTAGAGGTCATAGAGATAAATCTTTGAATTGCGGGAGCGGTTGTAGGAATCGCGCTTCCTGTCGGGAATATCCTTCAGCTCTCCCTGTCGAAACCCCAAGGTCTCGAACCAGTCCGCAGTCTGTGTGGTAAGGACAAATACACGACGGTACCCCCTTTCCCGTGCCTGCTCCAGAAGGTACATAACCAAACGTCTTCCTATCCCCCGCCGCGCGAGGGACTGGTCAACCGCCACCGCGGCAATCTCTCCCTGCCCTTCCGCGTAGGGATGAAGGGCCGCGCAGCCGTATACGCGTTCATCCACATCATATACAAAAAAATCGTTATAGAGGCTCTCGAAAAGACGGGCATCCCTTGGGACAAGAACACCCTCTTCGATATACGGTTCCATTATATGAAGTACATCGGAGATATCGGAACGCTCCATAGGCCGGATCGACTCAAAGATGTTGGTATGGACCATTGTTCCGATTCCCATATTTGAGAAAATCTCCTGCAGAAGTACACCTTCATGCCTGCCGTCGACAATATGTACGCGGTTCACACCGAGTTCACAGGCCTTCCTGGCAATATCGATCCGTTTGATGAATTCACCTACCCCCTCGTTCTCCCGAATCAACTCCCGCGCCTGCTGTACGGTCAGCCTGCTGATTCGGCCTTCATCTTCCCCTTCGATGCAGGAGGGAATTTTAAGGCTACTACTGTCGGTAGTTCGGGGAGAGCCGACAAAAAATATTTTTTCCGCTATCAGGGAAGTACCAACGGCAAAGGCAATCTCCTCAGCGGCGAGGTTGTAGGTTTTCCCGGCGGGATTCCACCCGATCGGGGGAAAGACCGGGACAATATCGTTCTCAAGAATCGCCCTGAGGGCATCCGTGTCGACGTTTTCCACAAGACCGGTGAGCTGATAGTCCACTCCGTCTATGATACCGCGACTTTTTGCCTTCACCCAGTTCCCGATCACCGATCGCACCCCTGCGCGGTCCAGACCGGACATCAGTTTGTTCGCACTGTTGAAGGCAACCATCTCTATGAAGGGAAGAGCCTTTTCATCGGTGATTCTGAGATCCCTGTAGTACTTCTGCTCGATCCCGTAGGTAGTCAGGGTTTCGTTGAGTCGCTCCCGTGTACCGGGCACGAGGATAATCCTGATCCCGGCCTGGTGCAAGGTGGCTATATCCCTAAGGAGAATGGGAAAAAAGGGATCCTCAATGACAGTACAGTCTATATTTATCACGAAAAGCCTGGACCGGAACCTGTGGGCGTACCCCAGACTTTCCCGAATTATCTCCAGCTCATGATCGGTCGCGCGGGTGTTCATCTCCCTTCCCCCCTTTCGCGAGGCGACTTCCTGTAATCCCGGACCATCTCCGCGGCGATGGAGAGGGCTATCTCCTCCGGTGTTTCCGCTCCAATATCCAGTCCGACAGGTCCATGCACGTGGGCGAGCTGGTTTTCCGTGTATCCCCGTTCTCCCAATCGTTTCATCCGCGCTGTAAAGGTCCTGGAACTTCCGAGGACCCCCACATAGTAGCAACCCCTGCGAAGACCCTGCTCTACCGCCGTATCATCTATCTGTTCGCTGTGGGTAATCGCCGCGATCGCCGTCCTTTCCGGATCCCCCACCAGTGATCCAAAGGCCTCCTGAGGCCATTCATGGAGAAGTGTATCCGCATCCCCGAACCTGTCGGAGGAGGCGAAGCTCTCCCGAGGGTCGACCACAGACACCCTCCAGTGGATCTGTTTCAGAATCTTCATTAAAGCTTCACCAATATGAGAACCTCCTACAATCACCGCGTGGGGAAGAACCGGTTCGGAGTGGGCAAACACCTTCATTGGACCCAATTCATGAACCCCCTCTTGTTCCTGCTCGGCGAGGAATTCTCTCCAGAGGTCCCTTGGCTCATGAGCGGATATAGGCAGGGAAGTTACCATGTTTCCATTGGCGTCCAGGGCACAGCTGCACCCAGTCCATTCGGGAGATCCCTCGATAACAAGCCCCCAGCGCCCGATTCGGCCGGAGTTGACCCTCTTCTCCAGGGCTTCCGCGACTTTCAGGGAAAAGGGAAACACACAGACCCGTACAGTGCCCCCGCAGGGTGCCGGCGCGCCCATGAAGGGGTCGTCGTGAGGACAGAACACGAGCAATTCCGCCTGAAGGCGGTCTTCCAGGGAATTCTCACGGAGCCGGGCAGCTGCGGCTACTGCGGTGCTTTCAATGCACCCGCCGCTGACGGAACCGGTCAAGGACCCGTCGGCGGCGATTCCCATGACCGCACCCGCTCCACGCACGGCGGAACCTTCAATGCCCACCACAACGGCGGCGTAGAGAGGGGTTTTTCCCTCATCTTCACTCCAGGATCTCATTTGTTTCACGATATCAAGCAATTCAAATCTCCATGTTCGAGTATAGGTTTTATTGAACAGTTCAACCACAAAAAAGTCAAGGCGAAGCAGGCCCGGCGGTCGATCGGACCTCACGACCACGTCGGTGCAATCCCCGGGAAAATGATAAATCATGGCTTTTTCTGTCAACTAATGGTATAGTGTATTGAGCAATTTAGAAAGGCCTTCGAACCTTCCACCACGGGTTTTGCTCCATTGCCGCAAACCGAAGAGAGAGATAAATGAGAAAGAGCAAACAGGACTATGCGGGAGTCGACAATCGAAAGAGGATTCTCGATACTGCAACGGATCTTTTTATCAAGCAGGGCGCCCAGGATACAAGTCTCGCGGACATTGCCCGCGCCTTGGGCATCAGCAAGGGGACCCTCTATTACTACTATACAACGAGGGCTGATCTCATTTTTGATGTGACAGACGCGTATATGCAGGAACTCACCCAGGGTCTCTTGCAATGGGTGAAGACTCTGGACAGGAAAATCCCCCCCGAAAGTATCCTCGAAACCGTGTTCAAGACCTTTTTTAACGCCCAGACCCGTGGAAAACTCCACGTCTACCTTATTCATGAGGCAATTACCCACAACAAGACCCTTGCAGGAAAGATCCAAATGGCCTATCGGAACTGGAAGGAAATGCTTCGGGAAGGACTGGAGGTCGTATTCGATGACAGTATCGATACACAGATCTACGCGGACATCATCCTGACTATGATCACCGGTGGTATAATACACACCATCCTCGATGTGGAAATGTCCCCGCTGGAAGAGATGGTCAAACCCCTTCTTTATAAATAAAATTTTTTAAAAAAAAAAGACACCGCAGTACCTTTCGGTTTCCGCAGTGTCTTTTTTGAATATTTTTTTGTTTCTAGTTCCGGTGTGTATTTTAGGTACCGGAGCTTACTTTTCCACTGAAGCCAGTAGCTCTTCTTCGATCACCTTCTGGAAGGTCTCCTTCGGCAGAGCGCCTGCGGCCATCTGGGGCTTCCCGTGCAGTGGAATAAACAGGAGCGAAGGAATACTCTGTATACCGAAGGCCGCGGCCAGTTCCTGTTGGGCCTCGGTGTCGATTTTGAAGAAGTCTACCTTTCCCTCATACTCTCCGGCGAGTTCTTCCATAATCGGGGCAATCATTTTGCATGGACCACACCAATCAGCATAGAAATCGATGATCGCGGGCAACTCACCCTGAAATTCCCATTCTTTCTTGTTCTCATAATCAAATACTTTCTCTAAAAAAGTCTCTTTTGTCAGCTGTTCCGGCATATTATCTCCTTTATTGTATTCATATAAATAATGATATATATAAATTTTCCTTCATAATCAAGATAATAACTCCCAAGAAAAAAAGCAAGCAAAACTTGAGTTTCTGGTAATTCTCTGAAAAACCCCTGTCTGTTGACACATCAACCGTCTACAAGGTTTCTCCGTATATCCGCCGAGGCCTTCTTTTCCTCAAGATAGACGCTTCTCTTCTCCTGGGCTCTTATGCGAAGAAGGTAGTCTTCGATTTGACCCTCAACCTGCTGGAAGGGAACGGCCTCTTCTTCCTTCAGGTCCGTGAGCTTGATGATATGATACCCGAACTGGGTCTCGACAACATCGCTGATCTCACCTATTTCCAGTTCCAGGGCGGCTTCTTCGAATTCGGGAACAAAGGAGCCTTTACCGTTGTAATTGAGATCCCCTCCGTTCGTTGAACTGGGGCAGTCCGATACCTCCCGGGCTACCTCACTGAACTCTTCTCCATCCTCAATCCGTTGAAGGGCGGATTCAATCTTCTTCCGCGCGGATCTACGATCCTCTTCCGAAGCGTCCTGCTCAACCTGTACGAGCACATGACTTGTACGAAACTGGAAAGGCTCGGTAAACTCTCCGGGATTTTCTTCATAGAAGGATTTCACATCGGAGTCATTCACTTCGATCCCGCTCTTGAAACGGTCGGCTTCGAATTTTTCCCTCACAAGGCCCTTGCGAATCTCCTGTTTCAGATCATCTTCGGTAAGTCCCTGTTGTGAGAGAAGCTGCTTGAAGGCTTCCTCATTTCCCACCTGCTGTTTTGTGAGGTCCAGCTTCTCCTTCACCTCCTGCTCGGTCGGACTATACCCTTCTTTCAGGGCTATCTGATAGAGAAGCTCATCATCTATCAGGCTTTCCAGGACTGCCGCCTTCAGCTGCGCCAACTGTGGTCCCTGTACCTGCATTCCCTGCTGTTGATACTGCATCTGCACATATCCGATCAGCTGTTCGAAATCCCGCCGGCTGATATCTTCGCCGTTCACCATTGCCACCGCATCCGCCCCATTCATCGTGATAGGGGTTCCCTGCTGCGCACCTGATGATGTTCCATCCGCCGAAGTGCTTTGTTCGGTCTGCTCATCACTGTTTTTCGTTGCCGCCTCGTCCTCAGCACTCTCCTTCTTGCCTCCGGCATATACCGTAGCGACGGAAAGAAAAAGAATTAAAAAGAAGACCATGAATCGGCTTCTCGTTCTCTCTAGACTCATAATTTACTCCAGGATTAAAGATTAGGTTGAAGTATTGTACGTACTCACTTTGAAAATGTCAAAGCCCCGAAAGCCTTTCAACTGTCGAAGCAATCCGTGGCACCATAGAATACCTTTAGCTAAAATAATAACACCTACGACGTTCATCAACAGACTTAAAGAAAAAACTCCTCTGATTCCCAAGTTTTTGGTGAAAACCAGGGAATATGATGAATTGTGATGATGAATTTTGCATCGGGGACTCTTGGAAAAAAAGAAACCAGTGCATATATTGTAGATATGACGGGATTCAAAAGCTTTCAACTACCGCCCCCCCTCTCACCGGAGGATCTACCGAAATTCCTCCCCGGATACCTGCTCATCTCCGAGACCGAACTGAGTGACCCGAACTTCTTTCATACCGTGGTGTATATGCTCACCCATGATCAAAATGGAGCCATGGGACTGGTAATTAACCGCCCCAGCGAGGCGTCCCTGGATGACCTCACCGAGGATTTGGAGGAGACCCCTTTCTCGAACCATTCGGTTTTCATAGGAGGTCCGGTAGACCAGAACTACCTTTTCGCGTTGCACTCGGGATTTTCAAACAACATCAAGAGTGACGCCGCCATTGAGGCTTCTCCCCACATAGTATTCGAACCGGATTTCAATGTCCTCCACACCAACTATACCGCAATGGACCCGCCCGCGGGCTATAAACTACGCTTTTTTGCGGGATATGCCGGATGGGCGGGGGGGCAGCTGGAAAACGAGCTTGAACGAGGCGATTGGATCGTGATCCCCGCCTCACCGGAACTTGTATTTCACGATGATCCCGGTCAAGCATGGAAGCAGGCCCTCTATAGAAAGGGAGGGCTCTACTGGCTCGCCGCCGAAACCGGGTACAAACCGTCCATCAATTAACAGAAGACACATCAGAAGGTGGAACCGGTATTCCATCTCACCTCATAGGAACCGCGGGCCTTTTCTCCAGTGACTTTTACCCTCACCCGTCCATCCACAGGGGCAACAAACTCTATCTCCCTTGGTTCGGAGCAGGTTGTGACGGAGCCGTCACCCGGGGGTTCCACTTCGAGAAAAAGCCTCCCCCTTTCAAGGTCCATATTCCATTGAATACCCACGCGATCCCCCGACTCCACATCGAAGGCACGTTCTTTCGTACCGGAAAAAAGGTAGAACCGGGCGCGAGTGAAATCCGTCCCGTTGCGTTCGAACCACAGAACCCGCGCCTCATCGTCCAGGGTTTTTACACCCACCGCAAGAAGTAGGAGGGGAATACCAATCAGAAGTATTCGTTTCAGATCCGCCTTTTTTTTCATCGTTAATCCTGAAGAGTCAACATCCCTTGAAGCTCGTCATCGGCCTGACGGGTATAGTATAACAGATCTTCATCTGAAAGGGCGGCGAATTCCCCAAAGGTGGTACTAATATCACTGTCGATATCACGGGAATGGTTGATGTAGGTCGTCTGATAAAAGGAAAGTTTTTTATCCTTGTGTATCCCGATCTTTAAAAAAGTGCGAACTCCCGTACGCATCAGTTTCAATTTCTCAAGGAGATCCTGATCGGAACTGACACTCCAGACTCCCAGGAATATCGGTTGGTTGTGGTTGTTCATGTCGCCGATAAACTCTCCTCGCAAGAGCCGGTCCTTTTCCTTCCCAAGGTAAGCCGCAAGATCCAGATGCTCCGCCAGCTTCCGGTCGGTGGATAGAAAATTGCCATTCTCCGGATCCATCGTAAAGATGATTACATTTTCTATCGCCTGCCCGTAGCTTTTGAACATGGCGCCGATATAATCCGCGGTATTCACCGACTTTTCAAGCAGGGTCATTCGATTCTTGATCTCCAGCACAGTTGCCAGCATCCAGTTTTTAAGCCGTTCGTGATCACTTCTGTAGGAGCTTATTTCATCGCGAATAGTACTCTCACCGATCCGTCCCATAAAAAATGAAAGCATTGTCCTGAAAATACTGCGGATATTCTGATATCTGCCGAATTGAAGTATCAGGTCGAACAGGAGGATCTCTATTTTTCTGATCTGCCAGATATAGGCGATTACTTCGGTACGTCCGGATTCCTTGTTGATGGCGGGACCCTCAGACAGGTTTTTCAATTCGTTGTATCTTCTTTCCAGTCGGACAAACCACTTATCCATCCCCTCACTCGGCTTCTGCAGCCGGATCGTCCAGACGGTTCCCTCTCCCCGAACACTGCCCACGGTGATGTTTTCCGGGCCGAAGGTGGAGAAGATCTGAATCGTACCAAGGCCTTCCCCTTCTTTTCGATTCTTTGTGGTATTTCCCACAAAAGTCGGCATCCCGGTCTCATCACGCTGGAGCAATTCCTCAGGAATACCGATACCGTTATCCTGTATCGTCAGGATAATCCGGTCATCCTTTTCACTTAGTTCAATCTCAAGAAGTCCCCGCTTTCCCGACTCGTGAATTGCCTCGAGGGAGTTTGACACGATATTTATCAGGGCTCGACCAAAGTTCACGTAGTACCCCAGCACCACCGATGACGGTGTATCCAGGGTCAGCTGGATCTTGCAGCCCACCGAGGAGGCCTCGACATAGGGAATTATTCTCTCGAGGACAAGCTCTTTGATATTCACTTCGTGGAGACTGTTCATGGTATCACGAAACGCATTCAAGATATTAATAAGGGTGGTTGTCTCCCGGTTGATATCCTCGATGATTTTGCCACAATTCTCTATCGTGAGCATATCGACCATATGGGAGAGGAGGCGTATCGTTTTTCGAGCGTCGTGACGGGTTTTCCCGATCTCTTCGTTCATCAGATATTTTCCAGGCATATCGGAGCCGGCTCTTTCAAGAATTTCATCCTTCTTGGCGCACATATGAAAATAGATCAGATTTCGGTACACCAGGGATTGGCCGAGTTTAAATCCTTTGTTCTGAAAAAACTCCAGGGTATCGGTCTGCTTCTCCCATAAGTACAGATATACCAT
>CAZJIN010000037.1:0-10991 GCA_964545955.1 uncultured Sediminispirochaeta sp. | reverse complement strand
CCGGTTTTTTCTCTCCGCCCGGAGGCTTCGGGAATACCTGTTAAAATCGGAAGACTACGGCTACGAACTCCTGCCGGAGATGGGTCGTGGAATCGGTGATTTCAGCGATATAGCGAAGGAGATAACCCGTGTGCTCAACCCGGATGGAACAGTCAGGGAAGATCACCCGGAACTCAGAAAATTTCGCCGTAGACTGGCGGGTCTCAGAAGTGAAATGAATCGGCTGGTCCGAAATTATCTCCAGGGAAATCGCGAACGGTGGCAGAGTGATGTTCCCACCCAGAGGGACGGACGGACGGTTCTCCCCATGAAAAGCAACTACAGGAGCATGGTAGACGGGGTTATTCATTACTCCTCGGCGCGGGGTTCGACGGTCTATATCGAGCCTCCCGATATTATGACGAAGAATAACGATATCGCCCTGGTGGAGGAGGAAATTCGAGAGCTTATCCACGCGATTCTCCGGGATCTTACGGGAAAACTGGCGGTGTATCGTGAGGAGGTGGAAGAGCTTTTCGGGACGGTCGCACGGATAGATACCTTCCTTTGCCGCGGTCGGTACGCGGCTCTCCACAAAGGGATAAGGGCTCTTCCCCGGGAACATGGATTCCTGCTCAAGCGCGCGCGACACCCCCTTCTGCGAGGAAAAGCCGTTCCCATAGATATCGGGACTGAAGAGGATATCAGAGCGTTGATCATAAGCGGACCGAACGCGGGAGGAAAGACGGTCACCCTGAAGACCGTAGGACTTCTCTCCATGATGAACCAGTTCGGAATGCAGATCCCCGCCGACGAGGGGAGCGAACTGGTGGTTTTCAACGGTATTTTCGGTGATGTAGGGGATGAACAGTCCATAGAAGGTTCTCTTTCCACCTTTTCCGGACATATGCAGGTGATTTCCGAGATGCTTCGACACGCCGACAGACGGGCTCTCATGCTGCTCGATGAGCTCGGTTCCGGTACCGATCCCGGTGAAGGGGCTACCTTGGCCATGGCCATCCTGGATGAGTGTATCAGTAGAGGTGCCACCGTTCTTGCAACAAGTCACCACGGGCTTATGAAGAATTACGGCTACACCACCGCCCATGTCCAAAACGCGTCGATGGATTTTGACGATTCTACCCTCGCTCCGAACTACAGGGTCATTGTCGGGATGCCCGGGGAAAGTCACGCCCTTGATATTGCGTCTCGGAACGGATTACCCGTCGGTGTGGTGGAGAAGGCGAGGGATTACTTCACCCGAGATAGCGGTGAGGTGGGTAAGATGATCCGGGAGCTTGAAAAAAAACAGTCCGAGTTGAAAAGGGCGGAACGGGAACTGAAGGAGCGGGAAGGTAAGGTGCGGGAAAAAATCCGTCAAAACGACCTGGTCACCCTGAAACTGAGACAGAAAGAACACCAGCTCAAACAGAATGGATATGGCGAGCTGAACAAATTTCTCCACGACGCCCGTCGGAAACTTGAGAATCTCGTAAGTGAACTTAAGAAGAACGCCGCTCCCGGGCAAGGCCTCTCCAGAAAAGATACCCTGAAGGTAAAACATTTTATTGAAGATCTGGAGGGGAGAACCGCGGCAGAAGGAAAGGAACTGGAGAAGGAAGAGGAATCCCGTGAAGTCGGTGAAAGATATGATTTTCACCCGGGAATGGAAGTTGTAGCCGGTCAGGGAAAACAGAGGGGGATACTCCTCCGTCCCGCGAAAAAAAACCACTGGCTCGTTGAAGTGGGGGCGATGAAAATCACCCTTCCCGAAAGCGATTTGATCCCAAAGGCCCGGGAAAGGGAATGGCAAAAAACCGCCAGTGGAGTCTCCTACGCGTATAGTGAAGGAACCAATGCGCCCCGGGCAAGTTTTGTCATCGATCTTCGTGGAAAAAGACTCGATGAAGCACTGGACCTGATGAACAGACAGATAGACAACGCCCTTTTAAATGGAATGCGTGAATTCGAAGTGATTCATGGAAAAGGCGAAGGGGTTCTGCAAACAGGGGTGCGGAAACTCCTCGCGGAATCCCCGAACGTGGAGGACTTCTCCTTTTCCAGACCTGAGATGGGAGGTACCGGTAAAACAATCGTAAAGTTGAAATGAATCGAAGTGAAAACTTGCGAACCGACTATAATTTCTCTACGATTACGATGAATGAGAAACCTAAAACAGGTGGAGTAAACAATGAAAGAAAAGATCAGGAAGTTTTTTGCTATCCTCGCGGTTGAGTTTGAGGATATGCAGGAAGGTATGGGTATGCTCATAGAACTTGCCGAGGAGCGGTTTAGGCGCCACGAAATCACAGGCTATGTGTGGACGGAAAATACCGCTCTTTTAAAACGTGAGAAAGGGGTCATTAAAATGCTGGCCGAGAGGGTCGAGGGGTTGGAGCCGGATAGCTTTTCAAGCCTTGATGAGGCGCTTGTCGAGGTGCGGAAGATTATTAGGGGAATGCCGGGAATACCCCAGGCGGTTCCCGACTTCATTGAAAAAAGGATAAATAAGGTACTTGTATACGTGAATGACGAAACGTAAGGATAAAAAAATATATATTTCCAAGTACTTGAGTTGATTATTTTTTGAGGCTCAATTAGTATTGGTGAAAAGTAAATAAATACTGATTAATGATATCAAGGACGAAAGGATAACAAACATGGACGTCCAGTTAAAAGAACTGATCGAAAGGATTAAAACCGAAGGTATCGAGACTGCCGATGAGCAGGCCCGAAGTATTGTCGAAGAAGCCGAAAAGAAGGCAAAGCAGATGGTTTCCGATGCGGAGAAGGAGGCCGATTCCATACGCCGTAAGGCGGAGGAAGAGGCCGAACGGAGAGAACAGACCGCCCGGGAGACCATAAGGCAGGCCGGCAGGGATCTGATCATCAGCTTGCAGAAGAGGCTTCAGAAGCTCTTTGATTCTGTTATTTACACCGAGACCGCCGGGTCTCTTCAGGGAAAAGCCCTCGCGAAAACCATAGAAAAGCTGATGGATCACTGGGACGAAGATGTGACCGATCTGAAGCTACTGGTGGCAGAAGATCAGCTTAAAAAGCTTGATAAGGGTTTGAGAGACAGTCTTTCCGCGCAGCTGGCAAAGGGGATGGAGTTGAAACCTCTGCCGAATGTGGAGGCCGGTTTCCAGGTTTCCTACAAGGATGGTTCCGCCTACTACAATTTTTCAGCTGAAGGTGTCGCGGAGATCCTCTCGCAGTTTCTCAATCCGGGGCTGGCTGAAATCCTCAAGGAAGCTGTAGAAGAAGGGGAGTAAACAGGTGCGACAGTACTATTACGTGATCGCGACGCTTCCGCTTCTGAGATTTGAAGATGCTCCTCCCATAGAAATAGAGGATCTCTATTACTCCTGTCGTGACAATATAAGAGATGATGATCTGGAGTTGGTTCAGTCGGCTTCTCTGGAGCCCCGGGACGACCGGGGGTTTGAAGTGCTTCGGCAGTGGTACATATGGGAAACCTCTCTAAGAAATGAACTGGTCCGTCAGCGCAGTCAGAAGCAGGGCGTAGATGCGGAAGGATATCTACGGGAAGGAGAAATAGTTCCCGGGATATCGGATATTGCGAAGGATGCCCTGTCTCAGGATTCGCCGCTTGACGCGGAGGACCTTCTTGACCGTGCACGCTGGATGAAGCTTGAGGAGCTGGAGGTGGGACACTATTTCGACCTTGCGCGACTCCTGGTGTATACCTTGAAGCTTCATTTACTCCGGCGGAGAAGCCTTTTCAAAGTTGAGTTGGGCAAAGAGATGTTCGGAGAGATCTACGAACATATACGTGAAGATATACAAAACGCTGAGTAATTCGGAGAGCTTTCATGACAAAGACGACAGGTAAAGTAATAGGTGTGAATGGAAACATGGTCGCCGTCAAGGTTGACGGTGATGTGTTATTAAATGAGGTCGGCTACGTGGAAGTCGGCGAACAACGACTGAAGTCCGAGGTTATAAGAATCCGCGGGGATGTCGCGGAACTTCAGGTGTTCGAGATGACTTCCGGAATCGGGGTTGGTGATCCCGTTGATTTTTCGCGTGAGCTTCTGGCGGTTGAACTGGGCCCGGGACTGCTTACCCAGATCTATGACGGCCTTCAGAATCCGCTTCCTGAGCTGGCCGAAGAAGCGGGCTTTTTTCTCAGACGGGGACTCTACATGGAAGCCCTTCCCCGCGATAAAAAGTGGAACTTCACACCGAAGGTAGAGGTTGGAGACAGGGTGAGTGGAGCCGATACCCTTGGCACCGTTCCGGAGGGAATATTCGAACATCGAATCATGGTTCCCTTTCTATTCAAGGGTAGTTATACGGTCAAAAAAATCACCCCCGCGGGTGAATACAACATTGATCAAGAAATAGCGGTGATAGAGGACGAAAAAGGGAAGGAACACCCCCTGACCATGACCTTCGAATGGCCGGTGAAACGCGCGATCAACGCCTATGAGGAGCGTCTTCAGCCGGACACCTCCATGGTCACAAAGACCAGGATTATCGATACTTTTATCCCCGTGGCCAGGGGGGGAACCTACTGTATTCCCGGCCCCTTCGGCGCGGGAAAAACGGTCCTCCAGCAGGTCACCAGCCGCTACGCTGATGTGGATATAGTAATTATCGCCGCCTGCGGCGAGCGGGCCGGCGAGGTTGTGGAAACGCTCAGGGAATTTCCCGAGCTCCTCGATCCGCGAACAGGAAAGGCCCTGATGGAGCGGACCATTATCATTGCCAATACAAGCTCCATGCCCGTGGCGGCAAGGGAGGCTTCGGTGTATACGGCGGTGACCCTGGCGGAGTATTACCGTCAGATGGGGCTTCACGTGCTCCTTCTTGCGGATTCTACTTCACGGTGGGCCCAGGCGATGCGGGAAATGTCCGGTCGACTGGAAGAAATCCCCGGGGAAGAGGCCTTCCCCGCTTATCTCGAATCGGTGATCGCATCCTTTTATGAAAGGGCGGGATTGGTACGTCTGAAGGACGGCAACTTCGGATCGGTCACCATCGGGGGAACTGTAAGCCCCGCGGGGGGGAATTTTGAGGAACCCGTGACCCAGGCAACTCTAAAGGTGGTCGGGGCTTTTCACGGTTTAAGTCGTGAAAGGGCGGAGGCCCGTAAGTTTCCCTCCATTCACCCCCTGGAGAGTTGGAGCAAATACCCCGGAATCGTTAACGATCATCTGGTGAACTTCGCCAGGGACATGCTCTTCCGGGGCAATGAAGTCGGTCAGATGATGAAGGTAGTCGGCGAAGAGGGAACCAGCCTGGAGGATTATGTGGTCAATCTCAAGTCCGAATTTCTCGATTCGGTCTATCTCCAGCAGAACTCCTTCGATCCGGTGGACGCCGCGGTGAGCGTGGAACGGCAGAATTACGTATTCGACAAGGTGTTTGAGATTCTCGGTTCCGGCTTCGACCTCAAGGACAAGGAAGAGGCGAGGCACTTTTTCAACCAGCTCAGACAGTACTTCATTGATTGGAATTATTCGGAATGGGAGTCCGACGACTTCAAGGAAAACGAAGGGAAGCTAAAATCCCTTCTGCAGGAAAAACAGACTGGCCTGTCCGAGGGTGCAAAAAAAGCCAGAAAAGCGGCGGAGAGCAAGGAGCATAGCAATGCGTAAGGTATACAGCAAGATCGAGCAAATTGCCGGCAACGTAATAACCGTGAGCGCCGACAATGTCCGCTACGATGATCTGGCGGTCGTGGGCAGCAAGTACGGTGATTCCCTGGCCAACGTGATCCGTCTCGACGGGAACAAGGTCTCTCTACAGGTTTTTGCCGGAGGCCGGGGGATCTCTACAGGAGATGAGGTGAGGTTCCTCGGTCATTCCATGCAGGTCTCTTTTTCAGAAAATCTGATGGGCCGTATTTTCAATGGAAGCGGACGTCCCAGGGACAACGGACCGGAACTGACGGAGAATATGATTCCCATCGGCGGTCCTTCGGTGAACCCGGCCAAAAGGATTATTCCCAGGAATATGATTCGGACCGGTATCCCGATGATCGATGTATTCAACTCTCTGGTGGAGAGCCAGAAGCTTCCGATTTTTTCCGTATCCGGTGAACCCTACAATCAGGTGCTGTCGCGGATCGCTATGCAGGCCGAGGTCGACATGATCATTCTCGGTGGGATGGGACTGAAATACGACGACTATCTTTTTTTCAAGAACACCCTGGAAGAGGGCGGTGCTATGAGCAGAACAATCTTTTTTGTGCATACCGCCTCCGATCCCGTGGTTGAGTGTCTGCTGGTACCGGATATCTCCCTCGCCGTGGCTGAACGCTTCGCCCTGGAGGGGAAACGGGTATTGGTGCTTCTCACGGATATGACCAACTTTGCCGATTCCATGAAGGAAATAGCGATCACCATGGAACAGGTCCCGTCAAACCGCGGGTATCCGGGAGACCTCTACAGTCAGTTAGCGTCGCGTTACGAAAAGGCGGTCGACTTTGAAGGCGCCGGTTCAATCACCATCCTGGCGGTAACGACTATGCCCGGAGATGATGTGACCCACCCCGTACCGGACAACACAGGGTACATCACAGAGGGACAGTATTACTTGAAAAACGGGCGCATCGAGCCCTTCGGCTCCCTGAGCAGGTTGAAACAGCTGGTGAATAACAATACCCGTGAGGACCACAGGGCGTTGATGGACGGGATGATCAGGATTTACGCCAACTTCAAGGAATCCCTCGAAAAGAAATCCATGGGTTTCAGAATGACGGATTGGGACAATAAGCTGCTCAAATACGGACAGATCTTTGAAGAAGGGATGATGGACCTTTCGGTAAACATACCCCTTGAACAGGCGCTGGACCGTGGCTGGGAGATTTTGGCCGAATGTTTTACCCCGGAAGAGACGGGAATGCGGACGGGTCTGCTGAAGCAGTTTTGGCCGAGAAAAGAGGACCTCGAGTAATCTATGGCAAAGGTAAAGCTTACCAAAAACGAACTGAAGAAGGAAAAAGATTCATTGAAGCGCTTTCAGCGGTATCTTCCTACCCTGATGCTGAAGAAGCAACAGCTGCAGATGGTGATTCGCCAGGTGGAGGCAAAGGTTCGTGAAGTTGAGCGAAAGCGGAAGAACCTGCATGAAAAGCTTGAACGATGGATCGCCGTTTTTGGTGAAGATGTGGGAATGTCCGACCTGGTGAAGGTAAAACACATAGATCGAGAGACCGGAAATATCGCGGGAGTTGATATACCGGTTTTTCAAAACCTCGAATTTGAGGAAAATTCCTACGATTTCTTCGATAAACCTCTCTGGGTGGATAGGGGGATTGAAGCGGTAAAACAGATTGCCTCCCTCGACGCGGAGATTGAGGTGCTAAAACGTCAAATAGAACTTTTAGGCGATGAGTTACGGATCACTACCCAGAGGGTGAACCTGTTCGAGAAGGTAAAAATTCCCGAAACAAGGGAAAACATCCGTAAGATTCAGATCTATCTCGGGGACCAGCAGACTGCGGCGGTAGTCCGCGGGAAGATGGCCAAGAATAAGATCGAAAAGGTGAAGTAGCGTATGATTGCAGAGATGAAAAAGGTTTCCCTGGTTTCTCTGGAGTCTCACCGTACTGAGACACTTTCGGGTCTCCGTACTATCGGAGTTGTTCATCTGCATGAGATTCACGGACAAAGTGAAATGCTGGATGAACTGCAGAAAAAGAAGGCCCAGCTTGAACACGCGATCCTCCTGCTTCCGGAAGATGAAGATGGGACCCCTCCGGGTGAGAAAACCCGGGGGCTTGAAGATAAACGGAAGCTTAGCGATCAAAAGGTCGAAGAAGTCCTTGAAATAGCAAAGAGAATCGAAAAACAGAGTGATGAACTCCATGGATTACGGGAATCGATAGACCGGCTCCAAAAGGAAATAGAGAGGCTTACCCCCCTTGGAGATATAGAGCCCTCGGATTTAGAAATGCTTCGGCAGAACGGGGTGAACCTGAAGCTGTTCAATGTGCCGAAGGACAAACGGGAAGAGTTTCCGACGGAGGGTATCTCTTTTGTAGTGCATTCCGACAGGAGGGGAGCTATAATTCTCGCGGAAGTACCCAGGGAAGCATCGGAGGAAGGTGAACCTTCCGACAGATTCGCGGAGTTTCCCGAATTTGAGCTGCCGTCTCAATCTCTCTCCTCCATGGAGCAGAGAATTTCAAAATACTCCGAAGAGATCGAACACATTGAAGGGGAGTTGAAAAGTCTTTGCAAGTATCGTGGTTTATTGCAGACAAGTGTTGAAAAGGTGAACGCGGATATTGAATTTGAAAATGTTCGGGCGGGTCTGCAAAGTGAGGGAACACTCATATTTTTGAGTGGTTTTGTTCCCTCCAAAAAAATTGATGAGCTACGAAAGGGCGCCGCGGATAACGGCTGGGGCCTGCTGATACAGGACCCGTCTTCGGAGGATCCCATTCCTACTATGGTGGAAAATCCAAAGCCCGTGGGGATTATCAAACCGGTATTCGATTTTCTCGGCACGGTTCCCGGATATTACGAGTATGATATCAGTTTCTTCTTCCTCCTGTTCTTCACCCTTTTCTTCGCCATGATCATCGGAGACGCGGGTTATGGGACCATACTGCTTGGTACCAGCCTCTACAGCGCGATAAAAACGAAGAAAAGGCGAGGCAGAATCACAAACGTGCACAGCCTGTTGTTCGTAATGGGAGGAGCCACGGTTCTATGGGGGGCCATCACCGGTGTATGGTTCGGTTCACTGGCTCTGTCGCGGCTGCCGGTTTTTTCCTGGATGATAGTCGACTCCATCTACGGATTCGGTGGCGCGGAAACACAAGAGACTATCAAGCACCTCTGTTTTGTAATTGGGACTTTACATTTGAGTATTGCCCATATCTGGAATTTTTTGAGTTACTGGAAGAAGGGAAAAAGACTGCAGGCGATTTCACAGCTTGGCTGGTTATCGATGGTACTTGGCCTGTACTATTTAGTACTTTACCTGGTACTCGATCCGGAAAAATTCCCGGTCCCACAGTTCAGCCTGATTATGGTGGCGATCGGATTGGTCCTTGTCCTGTTTCTGTCGGAGCAGGAGGGGAATTTCTTTAAGGGGATGTTGAAGGGACTGGCAAACTTTATGCCGAAGGCCCTCGATTCGATCTCCGCCTTTTCGGATATTATCAGTTATATACGTCTTTTTGCCGTTGGACTCGCAACGGTGGAGATAGCAAAAAGTTTCAATTCCATGGCCGCGGATATGGGGAGCACGGTTCTGGGGATCATCGGCGGAATCGTGATATTGTTCATTGGACACGGTCTGAACATGGCCATGGCGGCACTGTCGGTGGTAGTACATGGGGTACGACTCAATGTGCTGGAGTTTTCAGGGCATCTGGGAATGGAGTGGACAGGGATTCCCTATAATCCCTTTCGCGATAGATTGACGAAGAATTAAACCAGGAAAGAAGGAGAAACATAATGGACATTGGATTGCTGGGAATTGGAGCTGCATTGGCACTTGCGGCCTGCGGATCCGCGATTGGCGCCGGTTCTGCCGGTATGGCCGCTGTTGGGGCCTGGAAGAAGTGTTTTGCGCAAAACAAGCCTGCGCCGTTTACATTGATCGCGTTCGTTGGAGCGCCGCTCACGCAGACCATCTACGGTTATATTTTGATGAATACCCTCGTACAGGCGGCAGCGGAGAGCGATTCGTGGCTCATCCTCGGCGCCGGCGTATTCGGAGGACTGGCAATGGGTTTTTCCGCCGCGTTTCAGGGAAAGGCGGGTGCCGCGGCATCGGATGCCCTCGCGGAGACCGGAAAGGGATTTGGAAACTACATCATGGTACTCGGTCTGGTCGAGACGGTGGCACTTTTTGTAATGGTTTTCCTGATGGGTGTCGTATAACGGTCCGAAAAACCGTAAAACCAGGCGAAGTAGACGGCTTTATCCCAGGATAGCCGGTGCTTCGCCTTTTTAAATTTGGTATAGTAGGGAATGCAGACAAAACAGTTTTTTATTGGTGATATTCGGATTGGTGGAGATTCTCCCGTGACAGTACAGACTATGTGGAAGGACCCCCTTCCGACGAGAGAAGGGGATCTCCGGAAGGTGGCCCTGGAGCTATCGCGACTGAAGGCGATCGGCTGTGCCTTTGTACGGTTCGCCGTGCCCGATGAAGAGGCCGCCGGGGTACTGGTGGAACTTTCAAAGATCGCAAACCTGCCCCTCGTGGCGGATATTCACTTTGATTACCGACTCGCCCTTCGTTGTATCGAGGGCGGAGTCCGAAAAATCCGTATAAACCCAGGTAATATTGGCGCCGAATGGAAGGTTCGTGAGGTGATCCGCGGTGCTTCAGATCACAATATCCCCATACGTGTGGGCGTGAACAGCGGAAGTCTTCCCAAAAAGCTTCAGAAGGAGCCGGATACCGGTGCGGCGATGCTGCGGGCCGCGGAGGAGGAGCTGGAGATCTTTGAACGTCTCGGGTTTTCCGCCCTTGTCTTTTCACTGAAAGCTTCCGACATTAATACTACCGTGAAGGCAAACGAGCTCTTTGCCGAAAAACACCCCTATCCCCTGCATCTCGGTGTAACCGAAGCAGGTCCTCTTATTCCGGGAATTGTGAAAAGCAGCGTCGCCATGGCACGGCTCCTGGGAAAGGGAATCGGTCATACCATCAGGGTAAGCCTTTCCGATTCACCTCTGAACGAGGTGATCGCGGGGATGGAGATCCTGGGTGCGGCCGGATTGCGTCAATCCAGACCGCAGATAATCTCCTGTCCCCGATGCGGCCGGGCGAGTTTTGATACACATTCCTTCGTTAAGAAGATTTCCCCTGTTCTATATGCCCTGGAAAAAGAGATCACCGTGGCTATTATGGGATGTGTGGTAAACGGTCCTGGTGAAGCAAAACACGCGGACCTGGGAATAACGGGAGCGGGAAAAGAGATTATTCTTTTCAAACATGGTAAAATCCTACGACGTGTCGCCGCGGATGCTGCCTACGACGCGTTTGTAGAGGAGTTGCACAGGCTGTGAAGT
>CAZJIN010000036.1:0-10994 GCA_964545955.1 uncultured Sediminispirochaeta sp. | reverse complement strand
AGTCCAAGAAGGTCCGCGTCGAGCCCCGCGATCCCTTTGTACCAGAGAGTTCCGAGAGGCCCGAAGGAAAAGAGAAAAAACAGAATCCCCACACCCGCCGCCAGTCGTCGCGCGAACCTGCGCAGTTGTACAATATTGCCCACCTCCTTCATCAGCGCGACCACTACCTCCTGGAAGGAGAGGGCGAGGGATCGAAACAAAAACATCACGCTCAACACTACCGGCCACACCGCCAGTGATTCCAGGGGAAACGCCGCCCTGGCAATACCGTAGTTGAGTATCGGCCGGGCGATAAAGGTGATCATACTCGTCAAAAGAAGGGGGTAATAAAAATGGATCAAATAGCGCCATCCGAAACGCGAAGTCTTTGGTTCCGGCTCCAGCCTGCGAATCACCGGACGGGCAAAAAGGTACGACGCGGCCATCCCACCGGTCACCCCCATAATCAAGGCAAAAGCCCCCAGGTCGGCTCCACTCAGATCCGTGAAGGTGTATGCCAGAAACAGAGAGCCCATGGTGATTAAAAAGCGGATACCCATGGTGTAACTGATCTCCCTGGTCTTTCCGTTGCGGATCAGCACCCCCTGAAAAAGCCTACGATACCCTATGGTCGCGGCCCACGGTACCATGATCATAAAAGAACTCCGCGCCGGCGCGACGACCTCCGAGGGAATCTCGAGAACCCTTTCCAACAAAAGGGTGTAGAGCGGGGTAAAAGCAAGTATTACGTGCACCGCTGTCAGCACCGTTGCCATCAAATGCATGAAGCGGAGAAGCTTCCTGTAGTTGTATATACCGTCGCTCAAGGCCGTGGCCGCCGAAAGCATCTGTATAATCGGGCTCTCGATGATAAGGGCTATCGACAGGGTGATCCCGTATGCCGCGAGATTCACCTTCGCCTCGGCCATCCGCGCGAGAACCGCGTTGATTCCGGGCTGTTCGATCGACATGAACACCCACAGCGCCGCCAGGGGCACCCAGAAGAGAAAAATCTGTTTTTGTGTCAGCTGTGTTTCAGTATGTTCCATAATATACTGCCCCGAAACTTCGTGACAGTATATACACAGTAATGAGGAATCCCTAATCTTTCAAGCAATTCTGGAGAATTTTGAAACGATATTCCATCATGGGGGATAAATAAACAACGTGCCACCGCGGGCACACTCAATTGGTTGAATCCCGCTGATCATCGAAACGCGCATAGCCGTCGAGGTCGGGTAGGTCGCCCACTAGAACCTCACCGTCATGCTCAAGCCAGGCATGGGCGCCAAAACCTTCATTGACAGATTGCTTCGCGCCAATCCTCAGTTGCGCTTCGATACCCTGTCGGCGGTACAGTACGAAGCCCGCCAGAGCCATGGGTAGACACAGCAATGTGAAGGGAAGATTTCGCGCGCATTTTTCAAGGAGGACTCCCATCTCTGCGGGAGAGAGTGTGGGGGATGTCCGGCTACCAGTCCGGCCACGATCAGCCCGTCCACCAGTTCGGCCGCGGTCAGTACGACTTCCAGCCCGTCCGCTACCAGCCCGTCCACCAGCCCGGCCGCGGTCCGAAGGGAAAGACGAGGCGGCTCGTGACGTCATGGGTCGATCCGCCCAGCGGTCTTCTCGGAGGCCCGCCCAGGGATCGACCTTTTGCAGGACGTGTCGATAAGGATGGAGTTTGAGGGAAAGCTTGAACCTGATCAGCCAGAACACCGCTCGGACGCAGAACCTCCGTTCGGCGGGACTGAGCTCTTTGATTTTTTGAAGCTTGGAGAAAAAAATTCCGGACATCTTCTTTATCCTCAATTATCCTCTCTCTCCAGGGGGCCGTTGGCCCCTTCGGGCGGCGCTTCAGGCACTTCGCGCCCATCGGGCGGCGGCTCAAGGTTCTCTTCTGTCTCCTTGTCATCGTCCGGCGGCTCTTGATCCGAAGGCGGGGCGCCCTCGTCCTCCGGCAGCATTTCTTCCGGAAGATTCTCTTCCTCAGTCACGGTCCCCTCGTCGATAAAGCGGATTTGACGCACCTTGGGGAAGATCTTGATAACTATCTCCTCTTTTTGACCCGGTTCCAGGACAAATTCAAATTTTTCCTGTTCGAGAAAATGATCATCGGGGACGATATCCTTCGGAACTCTGAGCATCCATTCGATTGGTGCCAGGGGTGGAAAATCAAACCTGCCGTCTTCCTCGGTCAGGGCCCGTCGGACCGTCCCGTCTTCAGTTCTCACGGCCAGAAGAACCCCCGGAACACCTCGCGGGTCCACGTACGCGGCCCCCTGCCCCCCCTGGAGCATACGGTAGTTCCGGTCGAAGCGATACATCACCACCCTCCCGGAGACACGGGCGGCACGGGTGATGCGGATGTTTTTTTCCGCCGTAGTGTCGGAAACATCGACCTCAATCGGCATCGGCTCCGCGGGAATGTAGTCCTTCGGTAGGGACGCAGGATCGATGTAGAGCCGATGAACTTCGGGCATGAGGCTATGAAAGGCGTACTTCCCGAAAGAATCGGTGGCGGCCACCGCGTTGCCCAGCCTCAACACTACGTCAGGGACAGCCTGTCCGGTCAAGGCATCGGTTACTTTACCCTCAATTCGGCCTATATTTTTCTTTACCGAGACGGGGATAGAGAAGGGCGATGAATACCCGACACTTACCTTTAGATCTTCCGCTCCCTCGGCCCTGCGGTCAGGCCTGTATTCGGCCGCTACAAACAGGTCAGACTGGTTGGGGAAGGAAAAATTTAAGCGGAACATAAGTCTGTCGGCCCCCTGATAGTAGGAACGGTCTGAGTTGACCGTACGATACTCCGCGGTGAGGTCCGCGCGGCTGCTCAGGTCTCGCTTCCAGGTCAGGCTGAAATCAGAATAGGGAGTTTTGTCCGACGATCCGTCGCGGAAATACCAGCCCAGGGAAGCCCCGAGATCTCCCAGGAGATCGGAAGAGACATCCAGCTGCGTGGTGAGCCGCTCCGAGAAGGAACGCTCGTCCTCGATGAATTCGAACTGATCTCCGAATTCGTAGGCCAGCTGGAGATCAACCGGTCCGGTATTTCTCGTAAGGCCTATCCGCATGGATTCAGCCTCGATCCACTCCTCCGGCGATGCCTCCCTGTTCCTCTCCTTGGTTTTTTGTACATTCGTCGTCAGGAGGACGCCGGGAACACCGGACCAGGAAAGACCGATCCGGGAAAAATCGGTGGCACCGGGAAACTCCCGGTCCAGTTCATAGGTTTTGCTCCCCGTGGAAGCCCGGACACTAATATCCCGTACCGGTTTGTAGGAGACCGAGGCCAGAAGCTGCTCCTGGTCTTCCAGGGAACCGCGGTACCTGGGGCCGGAGTACAGGTATTTCAGGGAATAGGAAAAAATATCGGTCCCCCCGCCGGTGGAGAGATAATACGCCTCGTCGGCCCATCGACCGGAAGAGAAGGCGTACTCCCCCTCAAGACGGTCTCCGGAGGGGCTTAAAAAATGGCCCTGCATGCTGCCCGCGGTCCATCGGCCATCCTCGGAGGCTTCCAGGATGTTCACCGATCCCCTCCCCCGGTCTCCAAAACGGTAGGAAAGCCGGGAGGCGTACCTGCTTTCCTGCACCTCCTCCAGGAGACCGTCCACGGCGAAGCCGGAGATGCTCAAAGGACCGAAATCCTTCGAAAGGGAAACCCCGGTTCCGTAGGCTGATGCCTCCGTCAGTGGCGACAGGGAATAGAATTGAGTACCCATACCCGCGGAATACCCCGCGCCTTCGACCCGCACCAGGTAATCTTTCCGTTCGGGAATCAGAATCCCCTCACCGGCCAGGACATCCTTGAAGCGGAAGAGAAGAAAGGTCTCTTTTTCATCATCCAGGAAACCCTGCCCCGTCACGCCTGCTTCAAGGCCGAAAACATCGGTATCACCATGCCGCAGCACCCCCAGGGAACTTACCTCACCGAGGATCGTATTGTAACGAGATTCCCTCCCCGTGGTGCGGGGAATAATATCCACCCTTGAGGAAGCCTGCGCCCTGACCGTCTCATCTTCCAGGGCGAGGAGCTTCAGTTGCAGGCTGTGTTTTACCTGAGTGTAGAGGTTGATAGGCGTGTCTACGACGACGGCAAGGCGGACCGTTTCTCCCGAAAGTATGGCCAGTCTTGAGGTCTCGGTACGGATATCGAAACCGGAACCGCTTACCGCCTTCACTTCGGCGGTGATGGGAACATTTCCCGGGTTGGAACAGGCAAAAACCACCCTGTAGGCCTCTCCGGCAAGGATATAATCCGGCTGCTTCAGGAGGACGCACTCCATTTTCATTACCGGGAGGACCTTCAACGGCAGATCCAGGGTGGCCTTCACACCGTCCTCCCCACCTCGCACCACAAGAGACGCCGTATAGCTTCCCGCCGGGGTATTCCCGGGGGGTAAAAAACTCACCAACAGCAGCTCCGCCCCGGCTTCTTTGAAGGAAAGAACCTCAGCACCGGAAAGCAGGCGCCAGCCCTCGGGAAGTCGAACATCGGCGGTGAGCTCCGCGGGTCCCGATCCCTCGTAACGCACCATCACAGGACATACCACCAGTCGGCCGGGAACGGTGTCCTTCACGGAAGACTTGCCCTCAGTCAGAACAAGGGGAGCCCCCTCCGCCGGATAGGCGGCCGAAAAAAGGAGGATCAGGAGAGGTATGAAAAATTGGAATGGCAAAGAGGTCCGGGAAATCACTAGGGGATGACCAGGTTGTAGTTTCCGCCGAAAAGGTCATTGCCCCCAGCATCGGCAATAAGAAGCGCTTTGTAGGTGCCCGACGGGAGTTCTTCGAGACTGAAAGACTTCCGCACGGAAGTCCCGGGGTAAGTCCGGAATTTACCCCCATCCAGGGTACTGATATATTCACCTCCGGAACTGTAGACTTCCATGTAGATATCTCCGTTCAGCCAGAGAATGCCGGAATTGTGCAGATCCACCGTAAAAAAACGCCCCTCTTCGGTGTTCTCTATCTTTCTGTTTGAGAATTCGATCTCCGTTTTTGCGCCATCGGAAAAATCCGTGACGATCTGTACACCGTAACGAAAGACCTGTCGTATGGCAATAGTCGGCTCCCGCCCCTCTTCATATTCCTTCTCTTCGGGAATTCCCTCGACAAATATAATGGACCAGTAGGTCCCGACAAGGGAGTCGGAGGAGGGTATGTTCAGGGTGTACTTGACGTCGACTATTTCTCCCGGTGCCAGTACCACCGTGGATGCGGAAAGGCCAATCCAATCCGCGTTGGATCGGGCGATGCTCCCCTGATCGGGGTAGACGGTGCCTTCCCCGGCCTTGAAGGAATAATCCCTCAGGTACACCCTGGTCTGGGCAGTCTCTTCGCCGGCGTTTTTGAGGCTTATAAGGCCTTCGTATTCCTCGCCGGGTTCGACTTCCCTGTGACGGGTTAGTGAACCCATGACGGAAATCTGGGAAAAAACCATCGCGGGGATAAGGGTACAAAAAAGTAAAATAAGAACCACGCGCTTCATCATGCTCAAGCCCCTTAGGGAAGATCTACAACGGTAAAATAGAGTGTGGCGGAGTAAGAATCAACGGGTATCAACACCGATACACCGCTGAGATCCATCCGTATCGGTATGTCCGTCCTGTCTCCGGACCCCTCAAAAAATACCTGATCCACGGAGCTAAGGTCAACCGGCAGGACATCTCCACCGGTAACCGATCCGGTCCCGCTGCCCCCCCCGGTCCGAAGCACCGCCAGATCGAGACTACCATGCCAGAGTACATCCTCCTGGCGAACCTGTATCTGCCAGCCATCACCGTCGCCGGTGGTCTCAGCCACGGAGACCAGGATCGAGTCATCGGCACTACTGTAGTCTGAAGCAAGATCACTGCCGGCCCCGTCGATGAGGTCAGCCGCGCCGATGCTAAAACCGGCGCCGCCGGAGACCGTCACGCTTATTCCAAATAACGAAACGGATCCGGCGGCCAGGAGAATGGCGAAAGCTGCTGCCCGGGGGATAAAAAAGAGCCGGCAGCCTCCTCCACGTTTACGGACCATTTAATCTACAAGACTATAAGTGATGGTAAAGGTGGTTGCCGTAGCAGTCTCCATCGCGTCAAAGGTGGACGCGTCGATGGACAGGGTGTAGTACACCGCGGGACCCTGGGTGCTACCGCTACCGGTGGCACAACTGGTAATCCCGGTAATAAGGTCAACCGCCGTACCGCCGGTGTAGGCGGAGTCTATCTCAAGTCCTCCTGCCGCCGCAGCACCGACGCCGCCGGTGCCCGTGGGAGCGGCAGCCCACACGTCCATCTTGAGCCCGGCCAGCATGGCCAGGTCACAGCTGGCGGTGATTCTTTTGGTCGCCGATACTAATGGGTCGACAACCACGGTGTACTGCAGGTAAGTTGGATCTCCACTGGGGGTAATCACCGGCAGCTCACCAGCATTCGTCGGAGCGTCCACCACAAAAGCCGGCATGGTTGCGGTGTTCACCGCCAGCAGGGCCACCTCGTTGATGGTGACGTCCGCCGTTGCCGTTCCAGTGGTTTGGGCATAGGCCATAGTCGAAATACCCACAAGAATCAGGGCGAGGATAAGGACCTTCATGTATTTGGTCTGTTTCATTGTTGCCTCCATATTGAGCAGTTATAACGTTAACTATAGTACAATATATCCAGAATCGCAAATAAATCTTTTTTTTCACGTGTTTTTTACAAGATTTTTGCGTTTTTTTCTGGTTTTATTGCTTATTTCGGCGCGGAAATGGTGAAAGCCACCCCGTAGTGGGCCTCAAGATCCCCATCCATGTGGGCGTTGAAGGTCATGCCGAGGCCAAGGTGGTCCACCAGATTGTAGATGATCCCGAGCTTAAAACCATAGAGATAGTCGGTGTACCGTTCCTGGGTGGGAGAGACCTCCTCCGCCGCGCCGACGGCGGACTCGGTGAGAAGCACCCCCGATGAGTAAACCCCGGACAACACCGTCCGAAGGTAAAACCCCTCGCCGAAACTAAAATCCTGGTACATATCCACTGCGGCCTTGAACCCCGTACCTGTGCGGAGGAGGTCCGAATCGTCCAGGTACTCGCTGATGGTGTTAATCTTCTCGTATACCCCCGTTAAAAGAAAGGAAACAGGTATGACCTCGTCCTGGGTCAGCACGGGCAGGGTGCACATCCCCCTGATCATCGACTCCTGCATCTCGGAGCCCCCGAGATCGCCGTGCTGCAAGTTCCAGCCCACACCAAGATAAAGGTAATCCTCGATCACCGTCCCCGTATCAATACTGAACCCCTCAAAGGACGAACCGACCATTCCGATACCCACCGCAACCCGGTTGCCACCCCCCGCAGTGGCGGTGGTGAGGGACTGGGCATACGCGGCACCACAGAAACTCATGAGAATCAGCATCATCACAGCGGTAAAAACAGGTTTTTTCACTCATCCCCCTTCCCATGAAGGATAGTATGCAGAAGGAACCGCGTCAAGCTTGGAAACTAATATGCCTTATATGTCTTTTATGATAGACATAATTTGTAAAATATATTAATATGTCTTATAAGTAAGACAAAATAACATTTTATAAGGAATAAGTCTTGTATATAAGACAAAAATACATCAATAAGATCCGCCCTTTTGTGGATAAACCCATGATTAAGGTCATTTCAGGAATGAGGCGAACGGGAAAGAGCACCCTTATGCGCCAGCTGATAGAACGCCTTCAGGGACTCCATGGGAAGGATAGGGTTCTTTATATCAATATGGAGTCTCTGGATAATGCTCGTTTTACCGACATCAGTGTATTGCATAGACATGTAAGGGATTGGAAAAAACAAATCGAAGGCCGCCTTTACCTTTTTATTGATGAGGTTCAGGATATTCCGGGATGGGAGAAAGCCGTAAACTCATTTCTTGCCGACGACGACGCCGATATCTACATATCAGGATCTAACTCCAGGTTATTATCAGGTGAACTGGCCGACGTAATCTCCGGTCGATACATAGAGATCAAAATGTATCCTCTTGTTTACTCGGAATTCCTGGAGTTCCGCGAAAACGAACATTCTGACGAGAATCTGTTTAGAGATTTTCTTAGATTCGGCGGTATGCCCGGTTTACAGCACCTGGAGTCGGATGAAATCCAGGTATATCAATACCTGACATCCCTACGAGACAGTGTGGTCCTGAAGGATGTGATCAAGCGCTACAATATTCGGGATGTTGCCCTCCTGGAAAAATTAATGCTGTTTCTTTTTGACAACATCGGCAATATCGTCTCCGCCAGACGAATAGCCGATTATTTCCGAAAAGAGCAGCGATCTTTGGGACATGAGACAGTATACAATTATATGAAATATCTCGAAGCTGCCGGTTTGATCATAGAGGCAAACCGTTTTGATATAAAGGGAAAAAAACTCCTGGAGGTGAACGCAAAATATTATGCCGCCGATATAGGTCTGTGCCATGCCTTTGGCGGATATCGGGAAAGCCGTTTGAGCGGTTATCTGGAGAACATAGTGTTCATCGAACTTCTCTATCGTGGTTATGAGGTGAGCGTAGGCAGAATCGACGAATACGAGGTTGATTTCATCGCCTGTAGGCGTGATGAAAAGATCTATATCCAGGTGTGCTATCTTCTGACCGACAAAGAGGTACTGGACCGGGAAATACGTCCTTTGATGAAAGTCGATGATAATTATCCCAAATACCTGCTCAGCATGGATACCACTCCGAAAAGCAATCAAGCCGGTATCGTTCGTCAATATCTTCCAAACTGGTTAAAAGAGAGTTAAATCAGGCGCTTTCAGGTAAATCAAGCCTTGAATCATTCAGTCCAGTTCTCTATTGCCAGGCCTTCGATACGGGAAAATTCTTTTGTATTTCTTGTCACCAGAATCCCCTTGTGGGAAAGTACGATAGACGCAATAAACAGATCATTTGGTCCTATCACATTCCCTGACGCTTCCAATTCTGATCGAATAGCTGCGTATTCGGGGGTTTCCGCATCGGTAAAATCGATTATTTTATAGGGCAGTAAAAATTTTTTTATTTGCTCAAGGGTATCTTCGCTTTTTTTACTTTTTGCAGCTCCGTACAACAATTCAGCCTTTACAATCGCCGGGATACCTATCGTCTCAGGATTGTGATCGAGCAGTTTTTTTCTGAGTTGCGGAAACTGTCCTTTGAGATAGTAAATACAGATATTGGTATCAAGGAAGTACTTCAAAGTGACTCTCGCGACACATCATCTCCATATTCCAGGGAATCCGGGGCCCTGAAAGATTCATCCGAAACTGACCCAAAAAGTTTGTCATACCCCTCCGGCCAGGAAGCATGCAGTACCTCATTGAGTTTTTTTACCACAAATTTGGATATGGAAAGGTGTTCAATCGCGGCTGCAAGCTCGACCTTCCTGAGAGTTGCTTCGTCTATATAAAGTGAAAACTGAGGCATACTCCCCCCTTTTTTCAAATATAACATATAATATACTTGTTGCAAAGAAAATCAGCCTTTTCGGAAGGAGATTTTTTAGCCCTCTATCACCTCCAGGGCTTCAACCGCGGTATAGGCAGTATTCCTGGATTTTTTGAAATACTTCAGGTCTCTCGTGCTGATTAAATCAATGTTTTCACCCGCCGCCAACTCATCGATCACCGCGTCTTCATAATCCGGTATCTCCGAAGGCAGGGCGTTTCGCAGGACTCTCTCATGAGCAGTCAATATGCTTACATTATCCAGTATGGGTTTATTATTCGATCTCTCTTTGTTTTGCTGTACTTTTCTTTTTTCAAAAAATACGCAAGGTGTTTATTTCATGGGAACCACCTTTACGTAATAATATACAAAAATCTTACGTATAAATTAACCGATCTCGCGCAGCTCCCACGCGATCCCGCACAGACATCCAGCCCACCCAGCTCGTGAAGCTTCTGCCCGGGAAGGATTAGAAGGGGAACTCTTCGGGTACATCCTCCGTGGGACTTGTCTGTCGCGGCTCCCGTTCTTCCCGGGTTTTGTGCCGGGTGTGGGCGACTACGAAAATAGCCTTCGGCAAATCCACCGGGCAGGCATACTCACAACTGCCGCAGCCGGAGCAGATATCGGTTTCAGTTTGTGGCTGGGTGAGCCCGTTTTTGTACGGCACCATTCGCACTGCCTGGGTCGGACAGACCTCCGCGCAGGCCCCGCAATCGGTTCCATCGGTGAATACCACGCAGCGGTCCTGGTTGAATTCAACCGTGCCCATCTGCACCCGGTTTTTTTGGGGGATACTGAGAGGCTCGAGGGCGCCGGTAGGGCAGATCTGGGTACATTGATTGCACTCCCATTCGAAGTACGACGTTTTATAATTCATCACCGGTTGCAAAAAGCCGGAGACGCCCAGGGCGAAGAAAGAGGGCTGCAGGACATGGGTTGGACAGACCGAGACACAGGTATGACAGGATATACAACGGCGAATATACCTCTCCTTGCTGCGGGACCCCGGCGGCAGTACGGGGAGACGGCGCGTATCCTGGGCCGAGGACGAGGAGGCCGGTGAGGCTGGAGAGTCGGCAGCAGCGGATGCGGGGGGCACAGCGGAGGAGGCAGCCAGGGGGCGGAGGGAAAAACCAAAACCGCCCACAGCGGCGGCGCCCAGGGAACCGACAGCTACCATGAGGGCTTTTCTCCGTCCCGGATCGGGCTTCGCGGGGGAAGGCTCAGGCTTCCGCTGTTTTCGGTGGGACCGGGAGGTAGAAAGGGAGGTAAAAAACATAGCATCAAAGGGACAGCGAGTCGTACACTCGAAACACACAATACAACGATTGTGCTCTACCTGCTGCGCCGGAATATCTATACAGCCGGCGGGACAGACCCGGGCACATAGCCCGCACCTGGTGCAGAGTTCTTTGTTGAACTCCATCCTCCACAAAGGACGCAGGGACACCAGGCGCAATACCGCCCCGGTGGGGCAGAGCCGGTTACAATACCAGCGGCCGCACCTGCAGGTAAGCCCCACAAAGAGCACCACCGCAGCCAGGGTCATCGCAACCG
>CAZJIN010000035.1:9268-11238 GCA_964545955.1 uncultured Sediminispirochaeta sp. | reverse complement strand
AATGCACTATCCACAATTAGAATGCCTCCAACCGTTTGGATATACAAAATTTTGCAAAAAAAATGAAGCAAATTCTAAATTTGGAAGTCTACGGACTTCCAAATTTAGAATTGCGCGTTGACCGGGGAAATAATAATCCCTATCATAGGAAAAGATCTACATTTTAAACCCGATCTGGGAGGAAGCTCTGGATACCAACCAATTATCTCTTTTTATCACCTGTACTCGATTTCTTGAAGATCAGCTCATGGAGGAGCTTGAAGAGCTCGGCGCATCGGGCTTGAAGAAAACCCTCGCAGGGTTGTCCTGTAACGCCGACCTAGAAACCGCGTACAGGATCTGTCTCTGGTCCAGGATTGCCGGAAGGGTGCTGCTTCAGATAGGACGGTTTGAGGCCCACAACATGGATACCGTCTACGAGGAAGCGAAAAAAATCGAATGGGGCCTCCATTTTGATGTTGACGCGGCCATTTCAATCCAGGCAAACCTGGTCGGTTCAGAGCTGAAGAATGAGAATTTTGCCGCCCTTAAGGTCAAAGACGGGGTGGCGGATTATTTTCGCGAAAGGGTGGGGCGCCGACCTTCCGTGAATACCACCGCGCCGGATATACGCCTAAACCTGCATGTAAAGAACGGAGGTGCCTCTCTCTACATTGATATTTCCGGAGAGAGCCTTTCGAAGAGGGCCTATCGCCTCGAAGCGACAGATGCTCCTCTCCGTGAGAACAGTGCCGCTGCCATGGTGATGAAGGCGGGATGGCCTTCCATTGCCCACGGGGGCGGTTTCTTTCTGGATCCGATGTGTGGGTCGGGAACCCTGGTGATCGAGGCGGCCCTGATAGCCGCCGATATTGCCCCCGGTATTTTAAGAGGGGAGTTCGGGTTTTCCAGGTGGAAGGGGCATGACCCGGAGATATGGAAGCGTGTACGGAAGGACGCTGAACGACGTCGTGAAGAGGGGATGAAAGGGCTTCCTCCGATGTACGCGGCGGATATGGATGAAACCGCGGTGAATGTATGCCGGAAAAACCTTGAGAGGGCAGATCTATCGGAATTCGTGCAACTTCTCGAAGCGGGTGATTTCCGTTCCCTTGATTGTTCCCGAATACCGACCCAGTCGGGGGGGCTTATTGCCGCGAATCCCCCCTATGGAGTGAGACTTGAGGATCGGCGAAGGGTTCCGGCGCTCTATCGGGATCTTGGAAAATGGGCGAAGGAAACCTTTCCGGAGTGCACCCTGGCCTTATTGGCCCCCGACCGGGAGATCGCGAAACACGTCGGTCTGCGGGCGGAGCGGGTGAACACCTTTTACAATGGAAATCTGAAAATACTGCTGGCCACGTTTCGCCTCTCCGAGAACAATGTCTTTTCCGAGTACGACCCGGACAAAATCAAGATCCGAATAAACGATGACAATACCACCGGGGTGAATATGATAATACACCGGATTCGCAAAAACCGAAAAGCCCTGAAAAAGTATCTGAAGGCTTCCGGAATCAGCTGTTATCGGATCTACGATGCCGATATCCCCCAGTATTCCGCGGCGGTGGACGTGTACGAGGAGCGGGACCTGGTGATTCAGGAGTACGCTCCGCCGAAGACGGTGGATCGGGAGAAGGCGGCCCTGCGTCTCCAGGAACTCGTCGCGGCCTTTGCCCATGAGTTTTCCCTGGATTGGAAACACCTCCATCTGAAGCAGCGGCGAAAACAGAAAGGGGCGGAGCAGTATCACAGGCGGGAGGAGGAAGGGGATGCCTCTATCATTCGGGAGAACGGTCTGAGATTTTTTGTGAATTTCACTGACTATCTCGACACCGGTCTTTTTCTGGATCATAGGATAACCAGGGAGATGGTCCGTGACCTGGCCGAAGGGAAGAATGTACTTAACCTCTTCGCCTACACCTGTACCGCCAGTGTATACGCGGCAGCCGGAGGGGCCTTCCGCGCCAAGCTGGCCAGCCTGGTGCAGC
>CAZJIN010000035.1:0-9258 GCA_964545955.1 uncultured Sediminispirochaeta sp. | reverse complement strand
ACCAGCAGAACCTACCTGGAGTGGGGTAGGAAAAACATGGAGCTCAACGGCTTTTCCTCCGATACCAACAGGATGGTTCGAATGGACAGTATCGAGTTTCTAAAAACAGACCGAAACCGGTACGGGCTTATTTTTATTGATCCCCCTACTTTCTCAAACAGAAAGGGGGCCGTCGATGTGTTCGACGTGCAGAGGGATCATTCCACGCTGATTGATCATGGGATCCGGCGCCTTGAGCCCGGAGGGGTGGTTCTCTTCGCCAACAATTTTCGCAGATTCAAACTTGATCCGGATCTGGAGGTACGCTACCGGGTGGAGGAGCTCTCGGCCCAGACTATTCCCACGGACTTTCAGCGAAATCCTAGAATCCACCGCACCTGGATGATCCGGAAAAAGAATGATTGACCTGTTCTGAAACACCGGTACAGAGCTATTCGAAACGTGAAGAGGGTTTTACGAAGGGAAAATACAATATTTTCTAACCACTTGAGGTAAATCCCAATTGTAAGAATCTGAAAAACTCTTACAAGTGGAATTGCTTGGCCCTAGGATTTTTCTTTTCATAAACTACGAAATACAGGATGTTTTTGAAAATTACCTGATTTTCAATTCCGAAATCTCTAAAGGGTTACTCTGTCTTCATTTCTATTTGCCTGGTGTTACTCTTGTGGTGTCGTGCAGGGAACGTCGATTTCTACTAAAAGGCCGAGGTATTTCAGAGTTTTTGATTCTTCTATCCCCTCTTTATTTATCTCGAGAGACTGATGCAACCTAACGATCTTCTTCAATTTGTGAAGGTCTTTGGTTTCTATTTCGATTCAAAGATGTCTTCGTGCCCTGAGCTTCTTTGTTGTTTCCAATCGGCGCTGACGGTATCGTATTTTTTATGTTTTTTTTCCCGCTTGTTGTATCCACGCCGAGAATCTTGTAATAATCTTTATTTCTTTGAACATTCAAGCGGAGTGAGAATTTTTTTATCAAGGGCAATATTAGCAGCAAGTCTGCCTGATAAGGCAGCGGAGATAACCCCTCCCGGCCATACTGTGTAATGACCGGCTGCAATTAAATTCTTTACAGGCGTTTTCATCATATTGAGAAACCTTTTCTTGTACACAAGAGATTGCCCGTTATCGTAGCACCATCCACCGCTTGATCCTTCGCTATTGAAAGAAAATCGATGATGAGACAGGGGCGAACCGGTATCCCTATAATCTATCATTCCAGAGAGACCGGGCAAGAAGTTTTCACCGAGACTGATAAGTTCGTCACTTACCTTTTCTTTACACCTGTAATATTCGTCAGTACGATCGAAATTAAGACTGCCGTTTTTCCAAAATTGCTGCCAGGATGCGGAACTATAGGTCTGCAAAACGAGAGTCGATTTCCCCTCGGGCGCAAATCCCGGATTCTCTTCGCCAAAACAATTCGCCGTTACCCACATATTAGCATGAACATTTTGAGGACTTGTTGATTCCGGAAAAACAACATCATAGTTTGGAAACCAGAATACATGATGCGCTTGAAGCCTTTGTTTTAATTCAGCAGCAGAAATATTGAGACCCAAAAAAGTAGCAACGAGACTTTCGGTAAGAGCAGAATTTTCTATTTTTCTTTCATCTCCAGGGCTAAACGTAGAGGGTTCCAGAAGATTTTTTGCAAGTGATTTATAATCAGCAGCATAAATGATTTTGTCAGCCTCAATGAATTCTCCATCTGCAGTTCTTACACCGCTCACAGCACCTTTAGAAGTTTCAATTTTATTTACAGTTACTACGCAACGGAGTTTACCGCCGAGAGATTTATAGTTGTCAGCAATTACATCGTGAAAATTCTGCATTCCGCCTTCAGGGTACCAGTAATCTTTCATCCATATATTCCAAAAACCTGCGAAAAAAAGAAATGGCATTCTCTGGTAACCGATTCCGGTAAACCATCTGCGGAGTGAAGGATTTTTTATCACTGAACACGCTTTTTCTCGATATTCATAGGTCAGCCACTTTCTCATATCAGGAAGATAGCGTGCATAGGACATGAGTTTTGATATCGTAAAATCATTAATCAAAGGAAAAGAATGGGCACTGCAATTTTTATCTATAAAATCAGAAACACGGCGAATCTCCTTAAAAAGAACAGGTATTCCCGGTTCATCAGGAAAAGCCTCAACCAGAGAAGCTGTCACCTCATCGAGAGAATCCACAAAAAAATCGAAATCCTTTGACATAAATCTGTAGCGGACCTTCGTCCACGTAAATCTATCGTACAATCCAAGATCCTTTAAAATAGGAAACACAATTCCAAGACTTTCAAAAGATTGATCCCCACCGTCAAAGTAATATCCCTTGCGTATAAAACCTGACTGATTCCCTCCGGTATGATGGCTCTGTTCGAGAACAGTTACATTTTTGCCCTCCCGCGCAATGTATGTCGCAGCAATCATGCCTGCGATTCCACCACCGACAACAATATATTTTTTGTTTTGTTTCATTTTAACACCGTACTTATACCTTTCACCTTTTTTTTTACTAAAAAAATCTAATTCTTACAAGATAGAAACTGACTCCCCTGAAAAAAGGAGCAACGATTTTCAGTAAAATCCCGGATTATTTTTAAAAGATCGCCCGCTTTTCGCTTTTGCCAATGTATGGCAGGGCGGGCGCGGATCGGAACTATCGGTAGACCTCATGCGCTATCTCCCTGCAGAATCCGAGAACATGATGGATTACCTCTTTCTGTGGGGAAAAGCGAACGGTTATTCCAGATTCAATATGGGCATGGCCCCTCTTGCGGGAATGGAAAACAGAAATCTCGCTCTGCCTATCCGTGCAAATCGCTCTTCACGTTTCGAATCTATTGAGAGGTCGAGAATCTATCATTCTCTTATCTGAAACGAAGGTATTTGCTCACGCGTCGGGTAGGATCTGATAATAGCCGTTGGACCGAATGAGCTGAAGGGGGGTATCGTAGATCTCGCTCATTCTCTTCGAGCTAAGGATATCCTCCTTCGCTCCGTCATCCACTACGCGTCCCTCCTTCAGGAGAACCACCCGCTGAATATGGGGCAGGATTTCATTGATATGGTGGGTAACCAGAATTATGGTCTCGTCTTCTTTCATGAGCTGTTCCATAAGCCGGTAATACTGATGGGCCGCTTTAACGTCCAGTCCGCTGGTGGGTTCGTCCAGTAGTAGGACCTCCGGATCGTTGATCAACGCGCGTCCCAGGAGAAATCGGCGTTTCTGCCCGGTGGAGAGGGTACCGTAAGAACGGTCGGCGAGATGGGATATTTCAAGACGTGTCATGATATCCCGGACACTCTCTCGCTGTTCCCGAGTGACCATGTGGTTGTAGGAAATATCAATACTGGAAAAAAAGCCCGAGAGTATCACGTGGTGCCCCGTCACATCCGGAAGGTACTCCCGTTGGAGATCGTCGGAAACCACCCCCAGACGATCACGTAGCTCCCATACATTCCACCTTTCCCGCAGGAAAAGGCGGAAGCGGTATTTCTCGGTGACCAGGGGTTTTATCTCTCCTGTGATCATTTTTATCAATGTCGTTTTTCCAGCGCCGTTCGGTCCGAGTATAGCGGTGTTTTCCCCTGTTCCCAGTTGGAGGGATAGGTCGTCGAAAACCCGGGTCGAACCCCTGTAAGCGGTGCAGTGTGACATATCCAGGAGTGTGTTCATCCTTTCTCCCGTTGGGGCTCTCGCTTCAGGACCCTCTCTATTTCTCTCCAGAATTCCTTCTCATTGAAGGGTTTTGATATAAACCCGTCCATCCCGGCTTCCGTACAGTCTATCCGGGTCTGTTCGTAGGCGTGGGCAGTCAGGGCGATAACGGGGGTACGGGTTCGCCCGGTTTCCTCTTCAAATTTTCGAAGATGCTTGGTTACTTCAAGTCCTCCCATCTCCGGCATGCTGAGGTCCATCAGGATAAAGGAAAAAACCCTTTCGGTGGCCTTTTTCAGGGCGTCCTTCCCGTTTGTTGAGGATAGGGAGGTCCAACTCCGATCGTGGAGAAGACGTTCTATGTAGAGGCGATTTATAGCCTCATCCTCGGTGAGCAGCACATCTCCGGTGGGGAGGTCCGATCGCTCTATTGTCGTCGGTCCGTTTATATCATCTACCTGCTTGATCTCTTCGATAGTAGAGGGCTTCCCGGGTATTGGAACGATGATCCGTATACGGGTTCCCTTCCCAGGCTCACTTTCCAGCTTGATCATCCCCTCCAGGAGTTCGGTAATCGACCGTACAATCGAGAGACCCAGTCCAAGGCCTGAAATGGAAGAAATATTGACTGTTTCCAGGCGGGTAAAGGGGGAAAAAATATCTTTCTGTCGGTCAGGGGGTATGCCTTTGCCCGTGTCTGTTACCTCAATCAGGAGTTGTCCTTCCGTGCAGGTCATTGTGATATGTACAGATCCCCGAAGGGTATTTTTTATGGCATTGTCCGCAAGGTTTATCACAATCTGAGAGATCCTCTCCCGATCGGAATAGATCTCCCGATCCTCTCCGGAGCAGGTGAGGGAAAACTCAAGTCCCTTGTTTTTCGCGGTTTCCTTCAGAAGCGGTTCAATCCATTCCGCTATTTCAGAGATTGTGAAAAAACTCCTGTGAAGGGAAAGATCCCCGGTGTTGAGATGGGATATATCGAGAAGGTCCGAGAGTATGCGATAGAGCTGTCCGGAGGCGGTTTCCATCAGGCCTAGTAATTCTTCCTGTTCCTTGGTTAATTCGGTTTTCTTCAACAACCTTGACATGCCGATTATTCCATGGAGTGGGGTTCTCAGTTCATGACTCACCCTGGCCAGAAACTGGTTCTTCGTGTTGTTCGCCTTCTTCAATTCTTCCAGGGCCCTTGAAAGTTCTTCTGTTTTTTGGGAGACCCGCTTTCTGAGTAAGTGGCTCCAGAGGAGACTGGCTGCAAGGATAAGGGAGAGTACAAGAATACCGGAGAGAAGAATTATCAAAGCCTCCCTGGTCAAGAATGGGGGGTAATGGTCCAGGCCGAACCATTTTTCGTAGATCCGATCGTATTCTCCGGTCATTTTCAACAGATTAAGTCCCTCATTGAGGCGGGCCAACAGGGCGTCGTCGTCCTTCTTCACGGCAATACAATAGGCCCCTTGAAACAGGGGGCTACTGATTACACGAATTCCCCTATGGCCGATCTCTTCGAGAGCCTTGACTCCCTGAACCATTCCGATGATTGCGCAATCGGCTTTTCCCTCCTTCAAAGCCGGGAGCAGCTCCTCCCAATCCCTGACAACCACCAACTCACGGCCTATTCTGTTCTCCAACAAATAGTCGTGGGCAAGATCACCCTTTTGCACAAGGATTTTCAGATTTTTGATGTCTTCGGGAGTTGTGATGCTGGAGTTGTCCGGTACAAAAACCCCGTAGGAGGCATGGAAGTGGGGAATGGTAAAATCCACAAGCAATTTTCTCCGGGGAGTTTTGTACATCCCGAGAAGAATATCGATCTTTCCCGTTTCTATTTCAGTCCGAACCTCATCCCATGGTCCGAGATCAATTCGAATTTCCATGTCCAGGATTTCGGCAATACGATTGAGAATATCCACGTTGAACCCTTCGGGTTCGTTTTTTTCATTGAGATACTCAAGGGGCGGATACCCCCAGTCTCCACGGGCGATGAGAACATCTTTATTCCCGCGGTCCTCTTCATCGACAGCGTCACCACCGGTGGAGGGGACAAAAATCCGGGGCATTCCCTCTTCAATGGGGGAATGATAGAACTCCGGCAACAGTAGAATGGCTGTTATGACTATCGCCGTCAGCAGGAGGATAATTAGAATAAGCCGGATTGTTGTTTTTTTTACCAAACAGAAGTTTCCTCTCTCTCTTATGGTATGAATCTTTTATTGGGTGATTACTTCAACCCCGGGACTAAAGCGGTAGATCACATCCTTTCGTTCGACCAGTATAAGGGCTTTTTTGGAGAGTTCCGGATCCTGTTTGAGACATTCGACCAGCTCCGCCGTCGGATTAATGGCGATGGGGTGACCTGTTTTTTTCAGCATGGAAAGATCCCCCTTCGTATCACCGTAGGAGAAACTTCGGGAAAGATCCAACTCGTATTCTTCAGCAAGGCGTTTGATAGCGGTGTTTTTGCTTGTGGAGTCCCACATAGGGATTACCTCACCTGTGAATCTTCCTTCCTCATCCACGAGGTAGTCCGCCCCTCGAAACGCGTCGACCTCGAACTTCAGGGCCATCTTTTCCACGAGGAAATTGGGGCTTCCGGAAATGAAAAAGACTTTGTGCTTCTGTTCCTTGTGCCATTTGATCCGGTCCCGGGTATACCGATACACGATATCCCCGTTGAGTCGGATCACCTGGTTTGATATAAACTCAAGCTCCTCCTTCCGGTGACCCCGAAGGGCCTCCACGTAGATATCGATGAGTTCGAGCATATAATCCTCATAATCCCGTTCGCGCATACGCCATTGCTTGTAGGTATACTTCACATTGGAGTGCCATAGGCGCGGGTCGATAACCTCGTAGCGTACCAGTTTTTTGAAATGCTCGATCATAAGGGAGTTCCGGTGAAGTGTCCCGTCAATGTCGAAGAAGGCTCCAGTATTCATAGGACGTAGTATAACTCATTCAGGGGGAAAAATAACAGAAGGGCTACCCAAAAAAATCAAAAATCTGGTATGCTGAATCCGCGGTCTTCTTATGTCTCTTTAAGTCCCTTTAATGAATTAGAACTGAATGGAAGTGTGATGATTTTTACTCAACAAGGTGTACCTGAAAAACTCCATCGGGCAAGAACGTCGGTACTCATTTCGGTGTTTCTCTTCTGGTTTGCCCATTATGTGTTTATGCCCACGCTGCCCGAGTATGTCCAGGGCAAGACCTCCACCCTCGCCCAGGTCGGATTTGTGTTATCCATGTTCGGACTCTGGCAAGTGCTCGTTCGGTTGCCCGTAGGGATTGTCACCGACCACCTTGGGCGACGCAAAGAATTTATCCTCCTCGGTACTCTGCTCGCGGGGGCGGGTATTCTGGTTCTGGCTCTGGCAAAGGACTTTTCCATGCTTGTAGTTGGGAGGTCCCTTCTCGGTATATCCATGGGTGCCTGGGTCCTCCAGGTTGTGTTTTTCGGGAGTCTTTTTGACAACGAAGAGGTGATCAAGGCCGGCGCGGTGCTGACTCTATCGAGTTCCCTGGCAAAGCTCGCGGGAACAATGTCCACGGGCTATTTAAATAGCTGGGGGGGGTATTTTTTCACCTTCATGGTTGCCATTATCGCCGCGGTACTCTCCCTGTTCTTTTTCTCCCGCGTTCCGGAACGCACTTTTCCTTCTTTTGCCGAGAAGGCGTCCGGGGACTCATCCTCGTCAGGAACCCCAGAGGGGACGGCATCAGCGGCGGAATCCTTTGTCGAGAAGCCTCCCCGTTTCCTGAGGGTGTTGGGGAATCGGAAAGTCCTGCTGGTCTCCGCCCTGAGCGGTATTAACCAGTTTCTCAACTTTGGGGTGGTGTTCGGTTTTTTCCCCATCAAGGCCGGGATGATGGGCGCCTCCGACGTGATGAAGAGCTACCTCCTGAGCGTAAATATTCTTTTTCTTATAGGGGGGAATCTCCTCTCCACCTATCTTGGAAAAAAGCAGAATTCCCTCAGGCTTTTGATTCTGAGCTATCTCTTCTATTCCCTGGGGATCGTGATGATCCCCGTGGTAAACCGGGTGTGGTGGATGTTTCTTTTTCAGGCCATGCTGGGGGCCGCTCATGGAATCAGTTATCCCGTCCTGATAGGAATATGTATCGAAGATATCCCGGAAAACGGTCGTGCCACGGCAATGGGATTGCACCAGAGTCTCTACGCGATCGGGATGTTTCTCGGGCCTTGGATTGCCGGGGTCTTCGCGGACCGGATAGGGCTTGATTCAACCTTTTTCCTTATGGGGGGAGGGGCTTTTCTTGTGAGTTCCACCGTTATTTTGATTTTGAGAAAGTCTCTCCATAGCCCTCGATGAGCCTTTGGCAGGAGGCGATAAAACCGATTACATCCATTCCGCTTCGGTCTTGACCTTCGGCTGGTGGATCTCGGGGATAATATCGGTCTCTTCGATAAGCTTGATGTGTTGCCATTTGCCCGACTTGAACCGGAGAAAAATCATTACCCCCAGGACCACTACGAAGCTTATGAAGAATATCCACATCTTCAGCGGAGGGACCTGGAGATATCGAATCATGACCACCGAGGCAACGGCCAGAACCCAGTGCATGCTCACCGAAATGTACATAGTCACCTTCGTATCTCCTGCTCCCCTCAGGGCGCCGGAAAAAACAAGCTGCGTGATATCCGCCAGGGTGTAGATCGCCGCCAGACGGAGCATGGTTTTTGCGAGTAGTATCAACGACCGGTCTTCCGCTCCGAGCCCCCCCGTGAAAACACTGACCAGGCTTCCTGCGCCAAATATAAAGAGCACCATCATCACCGCGGCATAGCTGTATCCCACTCGAAGCGCGAGGTAGGTGGCCCTCTTCGCCCCTTCAGGATTCCCCCCTCCCATCTGACGCCCCACTAACGAGGTGACCGCGAAGCCCAGACCCACCATGGGTATAAAGGCGACCATGTCATAGTTGAAGGTGATGGTGACCGCTGCCGCCACCTCGGGCCCCATGGAATGCATGAGTTGAATAAACAGGTTGAAGGCGAAGACATTGAGAAATAGCTCAGACCCCGCCGGAGTGCCGAAGCGCAGGAGCCGCTTTAGGATATCCGGACGCAATTTCCATCGATTTTCCCTCCCGTAGGATCTGAAGTATTCATGCCGCAAATAGAACCAGAGGAGGATCAGGAAAATCGTCGCGCTTCCCAGCACCGTACCTAGGGCCGCGCCCTTGATGCCCAGGGCGGGAAAACCGAGCTTTCCGAAGATGAGTACGTAGTTGAAGGGGATATTCACGAACATACCCGTGAGATTTGCGATCATCACCATCCGGGTTTTTCCTATACCCAGAAAAAACCCCACCAGGGTTTGTCGCAAGAGCATAAAAATTCCCCCGAACATGAGAATCCTGAAGTAAGTGTATTCCAGCTCCACCTGCTCCGGTGAGTGACCAACCACAACGAAGAAACGATACACCAGGGGAATCAGCAGGAAGAGGACCGGTGTGAAGAGAATGGAAAGGTAGATCCCCTGTGTGGTGGTCTCTATGCATCGATCCGGTCTCCGGTGAGTGACCAACCACAACGAAGAAACGATACACCAGGGGAATCAGCAGG
>CAZJIN010000034.1:0-11303 GCA_964545955.1 uncultured Sediminispirochaeta sp. | reverse complement strand
TGGGCGAACAGTTCGATATCACCCACGGAACCGCTCGGTATAGTCGTGACCATGGTGCCTCCTGCATCTCTCCAACCATCAAAGGAGTAACCGGCCTTCGTCGCATCTGTCAGGGTGATCGTCGAATCTTCAGTACTGTATCCTGCGGGATTGTCCGCAGGGTTTGTTCCACCATCAAGGTGATACGTTATGCTGTAGTCCTCCAGCAACCATTGTGCTGTCAGAGTCACAGCTCCTGTTGAGCCGGCAGGTATGTCACTGGTTGGGGCACCCTCACCATCAACCCAGGTGCTAAACACGTAACCTGTTTCCGTTGCTTCTACCAGGGGAACCGGTGTATCTTCGATCGTGTAGGTCGAAGGATTCGTATGCGTTCCTCCGTTCAGGTTCTCGTAGGTGATGCTGTACTCATTTGCCGTCCACTGCGCATACAGGGTAGTATTCTCTGCTGGTATAGTAAACGTATCCAAATTCGGATCCGTCGGATCATACTGTACACCTGTACCGTCTGCTGTTGTATTCCATCCCGCAAAGGTATACCCGGAACGCGCCATGCTACCTGTTATGGCAACGTGTATCTCTTCATTATATTCTGCTGTCTCGGATGAGGGAACATCCGTAGCTGTTCCAATATATTCTCCGTCGTTGCCATCATACATGAGCCGATATGAATCCTGTGCCCAAAACGGATACAATGTCAAATCTTCCGTCAATAAAATGGTTTCGGTCGGATCAAACTCAGCACTACCTGATTCGGGAACACTTGTCCATCCAATAAAATTGTATCCTTCTCTGCTGAACATACCACTCCCGTCTGTGAGTATAATACCGTTATGAACATCGGCTCCATGAGGAGTGGGGAGATCACCAGTAATATCATTATGATAAGCTTCGTAGGTAACTTTAAATAATCTTTCCACAAATATCTCGAAATTCTTTGTCTCCGTACTTCCACCATAGTCGAGGCTCGCGGTGAGAGTGACGGCTTTATCCTCCGCGTTGAAAGGAGGCCGGTGTACGGTGCCGTCATCCTCGATGACGTCCGGGTCGCTCGAAGACCAGGTAACGGAAGTACCATTTATTTCGCCGGGGAGATTGAGGTCACCGGTTACGGAAGAAGAATCTTCCTCGTCGCCGTATTCGATCGACAGATCTTCCAGGTCCTCCTCGAGGAAATCACTCTTGATCTCTTCGGACACCTCCATTGGGTTCGAACAGCTCAGTGCCACCCCAACAAATAGGACCAGGATCGCCACGGAAACAAGTCGGACTATTTTCTTCATGGTCTTCATATTCATCTCTCAAATCCCCCGTTCTTAAACAGATTTCTCATCAATAAACCCACGACACGAAGGCCCCGAGGTGAAGACTCCTCCACACGGCATCTCCGAACGTCATATTGTACTCTGCCACCAGGCCGGCCCGAAGGTCGATTTCGAGGGGCAGCTTCTTATCTACCAGCACACCGGGAGATAGATAACCGCTGAAACCCGAGTAGGCGCTCCGATCTTCTTTCGAGACATTCAGGCTCATGCCCCCGAAAGTAAGCCGAGGGATGACCCGCATATTCTGCAAAAATGCGATGTCGGACACATAATCTGCCGGATCGAAACGGTAACCGGCAAAGAAGGCGGTACCAACAGAGGAGAGACTCAGGTTCTCCTCTGCCATACGCAGACCGTCGTTGCGGAACAGTAGTCCCAGGACAAGATCCCCGATGGGTGAATCGAGGTCGAGGATCTCTTCGAGATCGCTCATTGCCCCGAAGCTAAGGCTGTAGCCGGTTGCACCGGTGTAAAAGTTGGGACCTGTGTAGAAAAAGAGTTCGATCTCTGGCATGGTAAAACTTACATCTTCGAACCCTGTTTCATCTTTCTTGTCCAGCTCTGATTTTTGGTCGGACTCTGGCTTTCTACCAAGCTCAGGCTTCTCGGTAGACTCCTCTTTCGGCTTCTGCACCGTCTCCGGCTCCTCTTCTTTCGACTTCTGAACCGTTTCCGGCTCCTCCTCTTTCGGCTTCTGCACCGTCTCCGGCTCCTCTTCTTTCGACTCCATCGCCACCGAGAGACTTTCGATCAGCGATACGACCTCCGGCATCGGATCTAAACCCGCCTTCGCCACATCTTCGGCATCTATCATACGGGCAGCAACATCGATTACTTCGCCCGCCTCAACCACTATTTCTACGCCACCGATGGAACCGGACCCGCCTGTACCGCTGATCACGGCTCTGCCGAAATTGAACGACCTTGCGTAACTGTGCGAACCTCCGCCGTCTATAACGAGGTCGACCCGACCCGAGAGTCGCTGCTCAGCTCTTTTAAGGTCTGATTCACTAAAATAACCCTGTTCATACAAGTCGGAGAGTCCGAGATGGGTGAGTGCGATGAGCACATCAACGCCTGCGGCCTCGAGTTCATCTACTGACTCCTCGGTAGCTGCAAGCGGATCGCCTATATTAAAGGTCGCCAAAGGACCTTCTTCCTCGATCTGGTTTTCTATCCCGGGCGTGGTGAGTCCGAAAACTCCCACTCGCAAGCCTCCTACGTTGAACACATAGTGAGCTCGGAAGGGTGCCGTACCGTCTGCTGTGAGATTCGAGCATAAGATGGGAAGGGAGTTCGACTCCTCAAGCTCGAGAAGCGGACCGAGACCCTTTTTGAGCTCGGAAAAGCCGGGGGCCAGAGCATCGTAGCCGATCTCCTCAAGTATCCGTGCGTAGAGCCTCGGGTATTCGGCAAAAAAAACAGTGTCAACATCGGTTGTGCCACCGGCATCGAGAAAAAGCACATTGCTCCGCTGCCGCGCGTAGCCTGTCACCGCTGAGACATCTGCAAGCCCGAAGCGCCCCTCTATGCTCCCGCGAAAAAGTGCTTGAAGATCCTCGGTGAAAATGACGGTCACCTTCTCTCTCACGTTCTCCACTCCCATCTCTCCCTTCGATTCTGAATATATATTCGAATCCGAGGGGGTTTCCTCTCCCTCCACCTGGGAAAAAATCAGGCATGGAGTGATCATGAGAAGGATAAGTGATAAGATGAGTGTTTTTCCGTGCATACGCCCTCGCTCATATGAAAAGTTGAGCGTTGGTGTTTTACTATACCTTTTCCAACGCACGTGCGAAAAATAATGAAGAGTTTTTATTTAAAATAAATAAACATTTTACTTATTTTAAAAAAAATATCTACTTACTCCATATATCACACAATGTAAAATGTACATGATCGCAATTCCCAAACGCAATAGGAGAAAAACACAATCTTTTTGGGAGCGTATTCGAGGAGGATGGATTATTACATTTTTCTATATGTGGTCTCAATTCAATCCGTGGCCTTACGAAGCACGAATCCAGACCACTCCAGTAGTACCCGGACCAGTAATTCATGATTCAGAAGAACCGGAGAGAATCCGACTATTGCCTGAAGACCGGGGTATTGAAACAACGTTTCTTAAGATTCCTCTACCTCTATCTGATTTATCCTCCGGATGAAAGCATTATCTGGAGTTACAACTGGCGATGTTACGGTAACATCATTTGACCCCGGGGAATTATTTTTTTATTTTTTGCTTAAGACTTCCTGAACTATGACCTGGGACGTCTGAATATAGATTTTACACTGAGGAGAAAAGGCAAAAAATGTCGGATACGGCACTACCAAAATCCTTTTTTGATCTCATCAAGCAGTCGGAAAAACCGGTCCTGGTTGATTTCTGGGCGGAATGGTGCGGACCCTGCAAGATGGTCTCACCGACGGTCGCGCGTATCGCTTCCGACCTCAAGGGACAGATTGTCACGGTAAAGGTAAACGTTGACAAAAAACAGCATATCTCCGGGCATTTCCAGATCACCTCGATTCCAACGATCATGCTTTTTCACCGGGGTAAAACCCTCATGCGTATCGCCGGGGCTTATCCTTACGATGCCCTCAAGGCGGAAGTGGAGAAAGCCCTCACCCAGGCAGGCGACTGACCGCCGACTTCTCGCTCACCGGAACACAACTCGATCGGGTATTTGCATGTGATGTCCGTGATGGGTGTTCCAAGTCTTGTGAAAAAACCGGAACCGCCCTACAATACCCGACATGGGAAAAAAAACGAGAGAGCAGGAACGGGAACTGAAGACCCGAAACTACCTGGCCTACGGCCTGGGGGACCTCTACGGCGGGGGCTCCTTTTTCATCATCAGCACCTTTTCCATGTACTTCCTGATCACCGTGGTGGGGCTGAACCCGGTCCTGGCCGGCCTCATCCCCGGGCTGGGCAAGGTGTGGGACTCCATATCCGACCCCCTGATGGGCTACCTTACCGATAACACCAGGAGCCGTCTCGGCCGACGGAGGGTCTTCTTTCTGATCGGGATCATACCCATCGTCGTTACTTTTACCCTTATCTGGGTGCCCGTTGCCTTTTCCAGCCAGTTGGCTATCTTTTTCTACTACTTCTTCGCCTACCTCTTCTTCTACACATGTTCCACCATGGTGCTGGTTCCCTACTCCGCCCTGAGCGCGGAGATGACCCTGGACTTCAAAAAGCGAAATCGCCTCACCGGAACGAGGATGATCTTTTCCATGGGAGCAACCCTCACAGCCGGACTTGCCGCCCAGCCCCTGGTGGACGCCTTTTCCACCCAGAAGCAGGGACACCTGATGATGGGCCTCGTCTTCGGCCTCTTTTTTGCCCTCCCCTATATCCTGGTTTATCTTGGGACCTGGGAACTTCCGGTGGCGAAAAAACCCCTGGCGAAGGACTACTCCATCTTCCGGAACTTCGGTTCCATCTACAAAAACCGCTCCTTCCGCATCCATATCGCGATGTATATCTTCGCCTACGCTGCCATGGATATCCTGATGGCCTGGCTCAAATTCTACATGATCGACTATCTGAAAAACCCGGGCTTCGTCACCATCGGTCTGGGAACCATTCTCATAACCCAGATGCTTGCCCTTCCGGTCTACGTGAGACTGGCCAACAAAAAAGGCCACGCCGTTGCCTACCGGACAGGGCTCATTATCTGGGCCACGGCTATCAGCATGATGGCCTTCCAGCAGCCCGGGGGGAGTCTTATCCTCCTGGCGATCAACTGCTTCTTCATTGGGGCGGGGATGTCCGCCGGGGTGGTCATCCCTTTTCAACTTCTCCCCTTCGTGGCCGATGTGGATGAGCTCATGACTACCGAACATCGGGCGGGCACCTACGCCGGCGCGATGACCCTGGTACGCAAGCTGATCCAGGGAGCCTTTGTCCTGCCCCTCCTGGGCCTCCTGCTGACCCTCATCGGATACCAGGCCCACCCCGCGGATGTGGAGCTGGTCCAAAACCCGTCGACCCTGGCATGGCTCCGGATTCTCTTCGTCGGCTCACCCGCCATCCTGGCGATTCTCGGAATCCTGGTGAGCACCCGCTTTCCCATCACCCCCGAAAGCCACGCGGTACTGCGTGGGGAGCTCAACCGACTCCGTGAAGGGGGAGCAAAGGAAGCGGTGGATCCGGAGGTACGTCGGGTATGCGAGAGCCTTTCCGGTCACAGCTACGAGGAGCTTTACCCCCGGAAGGTATAACGGGCGATCGGGGGAGAACTAATCCTTCAACAATCTCATTCCCAGTTACCCCAGCCTTTGAAGAATTTTTGTAAAAATCCTTTTTTTCTGCTTCCCTCTTCCTGGATGGAAGTGGCGCGAAGCTTGTGTGCAAAAAAATCTTCCGTCGTGAGGTGTTTGTCCCCGAGGAAGGTGATCCGGGTACTCCCCTCCTCCTCCACGCCATAGACCTCGTCGGCCCGGTCGCGGCGGTCCGGGCTGTCACCTGCAGGCTCTTGCCGGACCGGAAAATCCCTGACGAGAAGCTCCAGGTCCTCCATGAACTCGGCCCTGTAAGCCAGTTCAAGACGCCTCTCATACTCCTCCAGCTCCAGCTTGTTGTCGGCGTAGGCGGTCTCCAGACGCCTGACAACTATGTCCCGATATTCCGGTACCCCGTATTTTCTTTTAAAAGGCAGGTTATCCGACAAAGCTCTCTCCCCTTTTTGTTGCAGCCTTCCTTGCGGACAGAGTGTTTTCCGGGCTCTTTCTACCAGGATAGTCTTTCAACACCCTTCACATAGTCAAAATGCATATCCCTGCTCAGGATCGGCAGACCATACTCTCTTACCAGGGCTGCAATCCAGATATCATTTTCCGGTATTGGGGTGCCTGCCCTTTTTAGCTCCCCCCGGATATCCGCATAAAAGTCTGCTGTCCCACCATTCAGAGAAATCACTCGGCTTGTCCTGAGAAAGTCCGTCAGCAGCTTCTTCAATTCCCCTGTTTTGGAAGAAGCCTGAAGCCCGAATAGGTATTCACCAATAACAATCACGGGAACATAAAGCTGATCGGCACCCTTGAGATAGTCTTCAATACCCGGCTCTTTTTTAAACAAGGCCGAGAGAGCATTGGTATCAAGAATCACTGCCAATCCTCGTCCCGGATAGTTTCAAATTCAGCGGCAATAAACCCCTCCATGCTTTCAAGCTCCGAGGTGTATTCCCTGCCCTTCCCGTAAAATTCCATCCAGGGCTTCTCCTGTTCAGGGGAGGGGATCTTTTTCAGTTTTTCAGCAATGGCCCGGGTAAACAGCTCTTTCAGGGAAATTCCCTGCAGGGCCGCCGCCGCTTTGGCCTGACGAAAAAGATGGTCGGGAAGCTCGAAAGTGGTTCTCATAAAATATGTATAGCATAAATATGTTTTTATGTCAAAGACTCAACAAGGAAACAAGCCCATATCTATTTCCAGACAGGGGCAATCAAACAACAATTCTCTATACTTCCTTCACATTTTGTTCACATTTATCCTCTACCTTAGAAACAGATCTTAAGACCGACCTAATGGAGGGTATCAGAATGAAAAAAATTATAAGGATGAGCGTATTGACAGTGAGTCTTGGACTTCTCTCCATCACCGCAGTGACGGCTGGAGGAGTACAGGAAGGATGGGATGAAAACGGGAAGGCTCCCGGCACGGCTAGGGTTCCCGGCGCGCAGGGCTCTTTCTACAGCAGTGAGAAACTTAGCCTTGAGGGTAGAGTTGATTTCACCGCATCAGGGGCGGAGCTGACGGCAACCGACGGGAAGGAGTACGATCTGATGTACCCCCGATTCCTCGCCGAAGACATCGATATTGAGAACGGTGCAACCATAGCAGTAGAAGGGTATCTTGTTCCCGGTCCGAGATGGGAATCAGCGGAGAAGGAGAATTACCTTCGCCTCACCACGGTCACCATCAACGGTGAAGACTACGATCTTGCCCCGAACTTTGGACCGGCTCATGGACCCTATGGAGCCCGGGGCGGAGCCTATGGCCCAAAGAGCGGTGCCCGGGGCGGAACCTGGGGCCCCTGTGCAATAGCTCCCGACGGGCGAGGACCTCAGGGTAGTTATTCTGGTCGTGGTCCCGGTATGATGGGCGGCTACGGCAATCGTCGGTAGAACCACGATAGCTCCGGAAAAAACAGACCGGTTGATGTAGATAGTGCATCAACCGGTTTTTTTTGTATCCTCCACAGAGATGGATACCCTCAACAGAAATCAGTCACACAGCTCCAGGGTGAGGTGATCCAGATCGAGGATCGACCCCAGCTCTTCCTTCAGACCGGCCGAAGTATCGGTACTCAACCCGCTTACCGTAACCTGGGCCGCCTTTTGGGCTTCCGAAATTTTCCAGATATGAAAGTCCAACAGTACTCCTCCACGTCTGCGGATTACAGCCTTCACCGTGTCGGCCTCCTCCTTCTGGGGATAGTAGTCGATGAGGATCGCCCCCGTGCCCCTGAGAAGTGAAGCGGCCCACTTCAGTATAACCGCCGCGCCTATGAGGGCTACCGCCGCGTCGGGCCAGGTTAAGTCGAAAAACTTTCCGATCACCAGAGCGAAAATTGCCAGAATCGAAGTCAGGGCATCGGTGAGAACATGAACGTAAGCGGCTTTGAGGTTGTAGTCCTCATGATGCCGGGTATGCCCGTTGTCGCCAGGAGCGTCGCCGCGGCTCACGCGGTCGGCGGTGTGACCGCCGGCAGCCACATTTTCCTGCCCATGATCGTGATCGTGCCCATGCTTGTGCCCGTGGGAACTCCCTAGAATGAGGGCGCTTACCAAGTTCACAATCAAGCCGAAGACGGCCACTACGATGGCTTCGGTAAAATCGATATTCACGGGATTCAAAAGACGCTCAGCGGCCTCCTTCACCATGAGCAGGGCGATCAGTCCAAGAATTATGGCGTTTGTGTAAGCTCCAAGGACCGAGATTTTTCCCGAGGAGAAGGCAAAGTTCGGGTTGTTCCGATTCCTGTCGGTCACCACGTAGGCAATCAGGGTGATCATGAGGGCAAAGGTGTGCGTTCCCATGTGGACCCCGTCGGTGAGGAGGGCAAGGGAACCGGTGATGAAGCCGAAGAAAATTTCCAGGATCATAGTGAGAGCCGTCAGGATGACGACGACCAGGGTTTTCTTTTTTCCACGACTATTCTGGGGAACCAAAGCCTCGTGCTGATTGCATATTCTTTCTTTCATGCCTCCGCTCCTATACAAGGTTCTGCAATTTTTTCAGAGTAGAAAAGAAGGCCCCGGCTTCATCTTCCCCCAGAGCATTCACGATATCCTCTATGAGGTGAAAATGCATATGGTGATGGCTGCGATACTCCTCTTCTCCCCTCTCCGTCAGCCCTATGAAGAAGGACCGTCTATCCTGCTCGTCCTTCGACCTGAACACATAGCCCTTCTCTTCCAGGCGATGGGCCATGACAGTAAGGGTACCGGTGGTAACTCCGAGGGATCCGGCAAGCTGCTTCATCCGCATCTCACCGCTGTTGCCGATCACCTCGAGGAGGTGCATTTGTGCCAGGGAGACACCGGTCTCCGATACCACACCCTGTTCCCACGAGTTCATGCGATCGAAGAATTCCGTGAGGATCCGGGAATAATCTTCATACGTTTCACTGTACTTTGTTCGTTCTTTCTGTGACATGTGCATATACCTTGATAATCAAGATAAATACAAATAGTTTTAATGTCAAGGTATTTTACAAAAAGACCAGCCAGATCGAACCGAGAGTAAGTAGTGGCCGGATACGCCCGGGAAAGTTCTTTCAGTTTTCCGGCCGGAACGCGGTACCGCAGGGCAAGAACCGACGAGATGGGCTCCGAGAATGAGATTCCTACTCCCAATCAATTTTGACAAAAGAAATGTCCCCCATTATGCTTACTTGAGAGGTCAATTTATTGAAATCAAAAAACCCCTTCGCCACCTATCTCCGATTCCTGTCGCGTGAGTTTCTCCAGCCGTTGAACTACCTTATAGCGGCTGGCATCGGACTGCTCATTCTCGGCCTCCAGGGTCAGTCGCCCTTCTCCTCCCCCGTCCCCTATCTGGTGCCTGTGTTCGTGCAGGCATTTTCCAAATCATTCCTTAAGTTTTCCCGGCGCTACACGGAGAGGCTCCTCTCGCTTCCGAGCCGCAGGAGTGATCCCGCCTTTCTCATGGAACCGGATGGAAGTATTGTGCTTTCCGCTGGAAAGACGGATCGAGAATTCCGAGAACATGGTATCAAGCGACTCGGGGATCTCCTGGACAACCAGGGAGAAGCGAGGGTAATGCACTGTGTGAAAGATCCGGACGGGGAATGCGAAGCTGTTGAGTGCTACTCCCCCCTTTTTGACAAATGGTACCGGGTAAAAACTGCGCGTCACGAGGACAGGCAAACGGTAATCGTCTGGTTCGAGGATATTACCCTGAGACGGGAACTGGACGGGAAACTCTCGAAGATACGTGACTTCAGTGACAGCATAATCAACAATCTCTCCGATCTCGTGGAAGAAGATGATAGTTTCACCAGGCTTGCTCCGCTCATCCTCGATCTGGGATATGAGGGGGTTTTTATCGCAAGGTCGGCGGGGACTGCTCTGGAAGGACGGGTATACAAGAGGAAATCCGGTGGTGAATCCAACTCTCACGACGGGCTTAAAATCTCGGAGCTCCTGCGAATAACCGAAGACTCGGATGCCCCGGTATGGCTTTCTCACCGTCAGGGTCGTATGTTTTACGACGAGGCGGGAGTCGGCGGAAGCTCGGGCAAGATCCTTTCGGAGGAGGAGTTCTGCAGGGCCTATCATTTCAACGAAGGGGTCACCCATTTTCTTGATTCCGATGTTCGAAACTTTATCAACTATCACGAAGGAGACGTATCGATTATTTCCTTCAACCTGGACCGGAGAATAGGATCCGGAGACCTGCTGGCCATGGAGGTCCTGGTCAACAGTGCCCGATCTGTCAGCTCCCTCCTCTCCCTCGTGACTGAAAACGAGCAAAAATTCCTCCAGTCGGTGACGGGACTCTGCGCCGCCGCCGAATACAGCGATGAAATCACCGGAAAGCATATACTCAGGGTAAACGAGTACTCCCGTTTTCTGGCGGAGGTGGCGGGAATGACGACAAAGGGACAGAAACACATTGGCCAGGTGGCGGCAATGCACGATATCGGCAAGGTCGCCATACCTCACCTCATAAAACTCAACCGAAGGTTCACCCCGGAGGAGCGGAGAGAGATGGAGATGCACACCATCTACGGTGGGCTGATCATTGAAAAAATGATGAGCTGCTGTGCTGCCACGGAACCGCGCCTGGCCATGGCCTACGAGATCGCCCTCAATCATCACCAGATGTGGAATGGCTCCGGCTACCCGGGAATCATCGACGGCGATAATCGACGCGTACCGATCAGCAGCAGGCATCGAGACAGCTACGAGGGGCTGCGCCCCCTGAAGGAACACGAAATCCCCCTCACCGCACGCATCGTCTCCCTGGCCGACACCTACGATGCCCTCCGTTCGGCTCGCCAATACAAACCGGAAAAAAGCCATGATGAAACGATGGAGATAATCCGCCTGGACGACCGAAGCGGAACCCGGGGGGAAGACCGTTTCGGACCGGATCTCATGGAACTCTTTTCAAAACATCATCGAAGGTTTGCGGAAATATTCCAGGAGATGCAGTAGAGACCGTTGAGGCGGCACTGCGGTTGAGGTGGCACAGAGCTTTAGACAGCACAGCGGTTAAGGCGACGGCGCAGTTCTACTTTCTATAAAAGAACGGAGCAAAAAGGATAAGAACGGTGTAGATCTCAAGCCGCCCCAAAATCATGAGAGCGGCGAGCCACACCTTCACGTAGTGCGGAAAAAAGACAAAGTTGGAGCTTGGCCCGACACCACCGAAACCGGGTCCTATATTACCGATACAGGCCAGAGACGCAGTGAGGGCGGTTGTAAAATCAGTTCCACT
>CAZJIN010000033.1:0-11341 GCA_964545955.1 uncultured Sediminispirochaeta sp. | reverse complement strand
GGAACATGTCGGATAACAGTACGCCCGGGGTACCAAGCAAATATAACTCAGGTAAAATGATAGACGCCATCATGGAGGCGGAACGAATTCCGCTGAAGAGGATGGAGAACCGCAAGGATGATTTTGCGGAAAGAAAAAAGGTCTGGAATGAGGTAAATCGAAAACTTGATACCCTTCAGACCAGCGCTCGAGCCCTTTACAGTTTTGAAAATCCCTTCAGAGAATACATAGCCAACTCCTCGGACGATACAGTTCTCACCGCGTCCGCCGACAGGAACGCCACGAGGGGAAGTCAGAAAATAAAGGTAGTCCAGGTGGCCGCCGCCGACAGTTTCAGATCTCAATCCCTCCCGGAGGATTTTGAAATCTCCCCGGGGGAGTACTCCTTCGCGGTAGGTGACCAGGAGATCCTGTTTTCCTTCAAGGGGGGGGATTTGAAGGACTTTTCCCGACAGGTGAACCTCAGGGGAAGGGAACTGATCAACGCGGAGGTGATAAAAAACACCTCTACCACGAGTATCTTGGTCATTAAAAGCACGGTCACGGGCTCTGAAAATCGTCTCACCTTTGGAGAGGCAGCCCAGGATTTGGGGGTTGAAACGGGAATTCTCAAAAGGATTGCCACGGGTGAACGTGATATTGCCCTGGAGGAGGGCAACCTAAAAAAAGTAGATTCCCCGACCCTCCAGGAGAATTTCCAGGTGCAGGCCGGGGAACTGATGCTGCCGCCCCGCTCTTCCGCGGGAATAGACATAAGTCCCACGGTCCCGGGCAACGGAAAGCTTCATGTTGAAATAACCCTGCAGCTGACACAGATACCGGAAGATGAATATACACCTCCCGAACCTCCCCCCGGTCCCGAGGTACCCCCCGTCGGAGGGGTGGAACTTGAAGGCCTCCGGGTTGAGAACCAGCCCAACCGCATAGACCTGCCGGAATGGGAACCCCCTCCCCCACCCGAGCGAATAGATTCATTTGAACTTCTCACCGTCAACGGAGGTATAGCCCTTCCAAATCCCCGGGATACGGAGGAACTGCAGAAGATCACTTTTCCTATTTCAGACCTGCAAGAGCCCCTTAGTTCTATAGAGATTTCCAACAAAAACACCCATCGCAGGATGACCGTCTCTTCCATACGGGTAATCAACCCCGAAGCACGTGGTGATTTTCAACCCCAGTTCCCCGTATCCACCGCGCAAAACTCGATCCTCTCCGTGAACGGTATCCCCATAGAGCGGGACAATAATGAAATTGAAGATGTGATCCCCGGGATAACCCTTCAGCCGAGGCAGGCATCGAATCTCCCCGTAGAGCTCTCGGTCGAACCGGACAAGGAAGCCATCAAAAACGGTTTGATCAGTTTTCTCGCTGGATACAACCAGACGTTGACTGAAATTAACATTCTCACCAGCAATCAGGATAGCGTAATTGAAGAAATCGGCTATTTTGAAGAAGAGGAGCGAGAGGCGGCCCGTGAAAAGCTCGGTCTCTTTGCGGGGGACACAACCTTTATGCAAATCAAGAACCGTCTCCAGCGCATCGTCACTTCCCCTTACGAAACATCCGCCGGTAGGGAACTCTCAATGCTTAGTCAGATGGGTATCTCCACCAACGCCGCGGGGACAGGGGGCGGTGTCAACCGTTCGAAACTGAGGGGCTACCTCGAAGTTGATGAATCGAAGGTGGATGAAACCATCGAAAACAAGCTTCAGGGGATGTCCGAACTCTTTGGAAGAGATACCAACGGCGATCGTATTATTGACTCCGGTCTGGCGGTGGAAATATACAACTACATCAACGCCTATACCCGTACCGGAGGCTTGATAGACACCCGTACCGCGGGCTTGGATCGCCAGATAGAAAGCACCGAGGATGATATCGTCGACTTCAAAAGCAAGCTTGAGGATAAGGAAGTCGATCTGAAACGCCAGTATGGACGCATGGAAAGTACCCTCGGACAATTAGAAGAGAGTCAGAGATCCCTGGAAAACTTCAGCAATCGCAACTCACAATAGGCAAGGAGCATCAGAGTGGAGATAAAGATTAACGGTCAGGCGATAGATTTCACCCTCGAGAAGGAGAGGAACTTAGGGGATATTGTTTCAGGTATCTACAACTGGCTCGGTCCCTCGGAATACCTGATCACAAGCCTCGAATTCGATGATACCACCATAATTCCTGATGGTGAGAGGTCCGAGGACTGGAAAAAACTCCCTATCGACACTATCGGATCCCTTCAGGTGACGATCCTCTCCCGACCCGAAAAGCAAATTCAGGATTTATATACCATCCATCAGTATATTTCACTTCTAAAACGAGGGCTATCCGCGGGAAACCTCCAGCTTGTCGGGGATATGGAAAAAGAACTCCACTACATCACGCAAAACCTCGATTTTTTCCTTAAATCCAGGGGAAATTACGGTACCGCCATGAAACAGCTTATCGAAAACGCGGGAATACTCCAGGGAGAACTAAAACCACCTGTACGAAAACTGATAACTTTCTGCAACAACCTCCTTATTATTCTCTCTTCCCGCATATCAGAAATGACCGACCCCTTCACCGAACTGAAAGCGGGGGCAAAGGCCCTTCAGGATTTTATACCAAAACTATCAGAAGTATCCGTTCTCCTCCAAACCGGTAGAGACCACGAAGCCATGAGTTCCGTTATTGAATTTACCGAGATTTCAGAGAAACTGCTTCGGCTTTACCTCAACATCGAGGAACAGGGACTGTCTGATCTTGGAGAAATACGCATAGAAAATCTCAGTTTCTCTCAATTCTACACACAGCTTAATGAAATCCTGCGGGAGCTCGAGGAGGCCTTCAATTCCCGGGACTCTGTCCTGATTGGAGATCTTCTCGAGTATGAAGTTGCCCCACGCTCACAAAAGCTTTTAGAATTCATTGACGCCTTAGAAGAAAAGAAGGAGGAATAATCCTGTGCAAACTTTTCTTTTGCAAACTATGCCGACGCTCCAGCAGGCAGATACCACCAGTACTATAATCGCTGTGGGCGTTTTCGTCTTTTTTGTGCTTTTCCTCATCATCGCTGGAAAAGGGGGAAGCGGGGGCAATTCAGGTTCAATGGGAGCGAACCGCAAGTCGTCTAAATTCAGTAAACGCAAATTCAGACGCCTTGCCTCGTCCCGAGGACTGTCCCATAATGAGATTCAACTGCTTGAAAGAACTATTAAAAGATATAAAATACAGAGCCCCTACGGGCTTTTAAATAACGGTCCTGTTTTGAATAACACCCTGAAAAAAGCACTCAACGAAGTTGCAGAAAGCCCGATGGCCGCGGATGAACAGGAATCTCAGAAACTCACACTCTACAGAATCAAGCAAAAGATTGAAGGTAGTACAAGGGGTGTAAAACCCCCCGGTTCTTCACGACAACTGAAGATGGGGCAGGCCATTTCCATCGCTATCGACGGAACACGATACAAATCGAAGGTCACCAGTAATTTACAGAAGAGCTTCGGCGTAGAGGTACCCCATGACAGCCGGGGGAATGAACTTCGCTGGAAAAAATGGACGAAGACACAGCTCTTTTTCTGGCGTTCCAACGGTCAGAGTTTCTCCTTCGATACAAAAATTCTCGGATACAACGTTATCCGGGGAATTTCCAGCATTTTTTTACAGCATTCCCAAAACATAAAGGAAGCACAACAACGCAAATACCGAAGAAAGGCCATTGAAAAACCGGCCTACTTCTACCCTATCCGTATCATAACCACGGGACTCGGAAAAAACGCCACCCGAAAAGCCATAGTAAACAACCGGCGAGGCACCCTGTCTACGATCCTCGATATTTCCTCCGGCGGATGCGCCATGCGAAGCTCCTATCCCCTGGAGAGGGGAGAACTCTTGAAACTCGAATTCGAAACGGAGAGCAGACAAAAAGTAATAGTCTTCGGCAAAGTCGTAGGCATGACGAGAATGCGACCTTCCGGAGGGGTAATGCACCTCATGTTCACCAGAATATCCCGGGCGAATATGAACAGAATAAACAGTTTTATCTACAATTTTGAAAACACAAAAGAACGACGAGTTCCCAGATTATAATTGCATCAAAATATTGACCTACGGACTTTTTTCCCCTACATTTTATACTATGAAGGTCTTACAAATTAGAGATATTAAGAAAAAGAACATTCATCTTCACTATAGGAACGATTTCAATGGTGCGGCGGTCTTCGAATTTTCCAAGGACAACAGGGAAGAGATCCCCATCGAGTTCTCCGTTGAACATTCCGCTACCGGGACAATCGATATTACAGCGAAGATGCTCAAAAAGATCAATTACCCCCTTCTCCCGGCCCTGGAAACCCTGAAAGACCATATTCGCGGTCTAGAAAAAAGGGGAAAACTGACCTGATGAAACAGATAATTTCACACAGCGCCGAAGATACCATATCCTTCGGAGAAGGTATTGCAAAAAGCCTGAAAAAGGGCAGTGTCATAACACTGCACGGGCCCCTCGGAAGCGGAAAAACCACTATCGTGAAGGGAATCGCCAGGGGACTGGGGATAGAAGAGACTATTACCAGTCCCAGTTTCACCCTGATCTCAGAGTACGAAGGGTCCTGTCACCTTTATCACATGGACCTCTACAGGATCAACGGCATTGATGAATTTGAGATGCTCGGTGCTGAGGAGCTTATGTATGACCAGGGTATCACCCTGATTGAATGGGCCGAAAAGATAAAAGACCTGCTTCCCCATGATCGTATATCAATCTCCTTTAAAATCGGACCTGAAGGCGCCAGAACCATCACTGTTGAAGGATTGGAAAATTGAATATACTTGCTATAGACACCTCATCAGCCCTCCTTGGCATTGCCCTCCAGTCGGGAGACGATTACTACGAATCAAACCTCAATATCGGTCTGCATCACACGGAGAACTTGATGGTCGAAATTGAAACGATCCTCGCAAAGGCCAAAATTTCTGCGATCGATCTTGAACTCATTGTTGTTTCAAAGGGTCCCGGTTCTTTTACCGGCCTTAGAATCGGTATGTCCGCTGCCAAGGGTCTCGCCTTCGGCGTTGGCGCGCCCCTCGTTTCCGTCCCAAGCCTCGATGTTTGGGCCCTGGGAAAGGGATTTTTCCATGGAGCGGTTCTACCCGTTTTAGATGCCCGCAAGCAACGCGTCTATACGGCCTTCTATGAGGGTGGTAAAAGGAAAGGGGACTACCTTGACATTGCCCCCGCCCGTCTTTTTAAGCAATGCGCATCCTACGGAAACATCCTGCTCACCGGACCTTTTGCCCCTGCCCTTTTTGAACTTCGGACTTCCGGGGGAGATCTTTCCGGAACCTCCTTTGTACTGGACCCACAATACGGAAGCCCCCACACTTGGGAATTGCTTCACCTCGGGGTCGAACAGCTGGAAAAAAAGGGTGCCGATACTGAAACGGAAGGACCTCTCTACATTCGGCCAAGTGAAGCTGAACTCTCTCTTATGGGAAAAACAGACTGATGGCCGACACAAATCTCAGTGAGAATTCCTTTGAAGACCCGGAAACCCTGGAGGTCCTTGAGTACCTTGAAGATGTTGAGCCGGGGGTCGAGGATCTTCCCGACCCAGCCGCTCCACCTCGTCTTGATGTCGAAGCACACCCCCTGCTTAAGCCCCTTCTCAAAACCTTTGAGAATTTTAACTTTCCCGCGGTTGTTCTTTCACCAAAGCTCTACATTCTCTGGGAAAACAGCGAATACCAATCAATCTTTTCTCAACCTGAAAGAAAACTTCCCATCAGTCTTGCCCAGGATTTTCCCCACACCCTCGACACGGAGGGATTGGGCAGTTTATACACCGCCTTAAATGATCCGAACTACAACCACAGCTACCGCGTCCGTCTCGAAGCAATACATCACAAGAGACTCACCCGGGTATTCAATGTGAATATCACACCAATCTACCTGAGCGATTCCATACCGCCGCTCTATTATCAGGCCTTTTTTGACGATGTGACCAGAGAACAGAAATTACTCATCCACAACACCTTTCTCAGTCTTCTCGAAGCATCAAAACTCAAGGACAACGACACTGGAAAACATATCCAGAGAGTCGGGGGCTATTCCCGTATTCTTGGTGAAGCCCTTCTTCAACGGGAAATTGAAACCACCATTACACCGGAGTTCATCGAAAATATCCAGTTTCTCGCGCAGATGCACGATGTCGGCAAAATAGGAACACCCGACGATATTCTCAATAAAGAAGGGTCTCTTGACGAACGGGAATGGGAAATAATGAGAGAACATACTATAAACGGCGCGTATATCATGAGTACCTATCCCCATCCCATGGCCAGGGAAATAGCGCTTTTCCATCACGAACACTGGGACGGAAACGGGTATCCCTACCAGCTGGCGGGAGATATGATACCCGTATCCGCGCGAATCGTTGCAGTCGCTGATGTGTATGACGCTTTGAGAATGGTAAGAAGTTATAAAACCTCCTTCACCCACGAAAAGTCGGTAGAAATCATCACCGGACAGAAGGACAGCCATTTTGACCCTAACCTCATTGAGGTGTTTCAAGAAGTCCATTTGAAGTTCGAATCACTCTATGAAGAGTTAAAGGATTCATAATTTTTCTTGTGAACCTTCGGTTTTCTAACTATACTCATCTCCATGAAAGTAACGGTGACGGGCGCAGACGGATTGCTGGGCAGTAATCTCGTACGATTATTACTGGAGGAAGGACATTCGGTGAGGGTTTTTCTTCAGGAGGGAAAAGGATCACCAAGCCTCGAAGGTCTCGATGTGGAGCGTCGGTATGGGGATATACTCGATGCCTCCTCGGTCAGGAAAGCCTTCTTCGGCAGCGGGGCTGTGATTCACGCCGCCGCAAGTACGAGTGTCCTGCCCTCAAGATCGAAACTGGTTCGAAAAATAAACATTCAGGGAACGATACATGCCATCAACGCGGCCGAACAGGCACAGGTTGATCGTTTTGTGTATATAGGTACCGCCAACTCCTTTGCCCCCGGTCCAATCGATGCTCCCGGGGATGAGAGTACCCCTTATGTAGGCGCAAAATACGGCCTCGACTATATGGACAGCAAATATGAAGCACAACAACTCGTTTTGAAAGCGATGAAAGAACGGAACCTGCCCGCCCTGACTGTAAACCCTACTTTCATGATCGGTCCCTACGATTCTACCCCCAGTTCCGGTGCAATGCTGATTCGCCTCGCCCGTGGGGAAGTCCCCGGTTATACCTCCGGAGGAAAATGCTGGACCCATGTACGGGATGTCGCATCGGCCGCGGCAAACGCCCTCACGAAGGGGAGGACGGGGGAATGCTACATAGCCGGCAATGAAAACCTTGATTATGGTGATTTTTTTAGACTTGCCGCCGGAATTATCGGTGTCAAAGCTCCACGGTTTAAGCTTCCCCGTCCCCTCGTACTGGCATCGGGGGTCCTGGGTTCCACGTCGATCGCCCTCACCGGTCGTACTCCCCTTCTCAGTCTTCCCATGGCGAAAATAGCCTGCGAAGGACATTATTATAATCCTTCAAAAGCGCGCGAAGAACTCCAGATGACCTCCACCTCTTTGGAACTCGCCGTGGAAGAAAGTTTTTCATGGTTAAAGGAAAATGGATACCTGGAGGTAGTCAAATGAGTTTTTCCATGGCCGATCGTTTTTTGCCCTTTCCCCCTTTTGTTCAACGGGGGGGCATCGAGATTTTCCTGCTCCTCCTGGCTGTGATAGTTTCCTTTCACCTCTACTGGTTTACCATAGAAAACCCCGTGGTAAAATCCCGTTTTTACGATAGATTCGGCCGAGAAAAGGGCTCCCTTTATTTTTTTATTTTTAACAAACTCTGGGGTAGCCTTTTGTTCGGACCAGTCTGTATTACTGCGGCGCTTGTTCTGCTTTCGGATTACAGTCTTCTGGATTTTGTAGTCCGCTTCACCGTTCCGGGAGTTTCCCTGAGACTAACCCTCGTGTGGAGTATCTCGCTGATACCGCCGCTCGTGCTCCTCTCCTGGCTTCGTTCACGCAGAATCGGCAGGACCGATGGTTATTTCGGCCGCTATCCGGAGATTTCTCATAAGAAATGGACCCTTTCCACGACAACTCTACACATCCTTTTTTGGAGTATCTACCTCTTCGCCTATGAACTCATGTTTCGAGGTATCCTTCTTTTTCCACTGGTCGAATCTCTAGGCCCATGGCCTGCGATCGGTATCAACATTGCCATATATTCAGCGGTTCATACCCCCAAGGGAAGACAGGAGGCGTTGGGTGCCCTGTTTTTGGGCTTTGTTTTGTGTCTAATAACCCTTCAGACCGGCAATATCGGCGTTGCCTTTGCTGTGCACGTCACACTTGCGCTGGCGAATGGACTATTCGCAGTCCATTTTCGCGAAGACATGGAATTTTCATTTAAATACAACCGGGAGACAGCTTCATGAAATCAAGATCAATGAGAGAAAAAATTGTACTGGTAACGGGCGGTACGAAGGGCATAGGTCGTGAGACCGCAAAACTTTTCGGGAATCACGGCGCCCGTATCTTTATCTGTGGACGCAGTACCGAAGCACTTGAGAGGAGTTCCCGTATTATGGGGGAAGAGGGTATTATTGTGACAGCCCTTCAGACCGATGTACGGGATCCCGAAGCCTGCCGCTTGCTTATTCAAAAAATTGAAGATGAAGCCGGCAGGCTTGATGTGGTGATCAACAATGCGGGTATGTCCATGAGGGGGAGTCTGGAAGAAACCGACCCTGAAGTAATCCGTACCATGGCGGAGGTTAACTACCTCGGTGCGGCTTACATCACCCACTATGCCATCCCCCTTCTGAAAGCTTCCGGCGGCAGCGTGGTATTTGTATCCAGTCTTTCCGCGCTCCACGGACTCCCTGGAATCGGCCCGTACGGCGCCACCAAGCTGGCCTTACAGGGATTGGCACAGTCCGCCAGGTCAGAGCTCTTTCAGTGCGGCGTTCATGTTGGTATAGTTCATGTTGGATTCACGGAAAATGATCCGGAAAAAGTAGTGTATTCCAGGGATGGTTCACTTATCCCCCTGTATCGTCCTCGTAACAGTCAGACCCAGCGTGAAACCGCCGAAGATATCCTCACCTGTGTAGTCCGCAGAAAAAGAGAAATGACCCTCACCCCCCTCGGTCGAATCGCGGGTATTCTCTATCGCTTTTTCCCCGGCCTCTCGGACGTTTTGGTGAGAGTTTTTGTGAAAAAAAGTAAAATGTACGGACAACGGTAGTTTTGTTCAGGCGGGACGAGGAGAAGTCAGCCCTGGGTTGGATTCATGATTAGAACGAACAGAGTGCTCATAGATTATCCTGCTCCTCCGTTCCCGCGCCCTTCGGCTGAAACAAATCCAGGTTGGGAAGTTGGGTACCCGCCTTTGAAGCTGCAAGGTTTTCCCGCTGAATAGCGGTAAATACCTCTTGCCGATAGACTTTTATATCACGGGGGGCTTTTATACCCAGTTTTACCTGGTCGCCCTTGATATCGATCACCGAGACTTCGATATCATCACCGATCATGATACTCTCTTCTTTTTTCCGGGAGAGGATCAGCATACGGAGTTCCTCACCCTCGCAAGCTCATCCATGATTTTATGACGGGTCATCCACTGATCACTTTCCGATATGCATTGTCGACCCATATGGGTCTTTCGGTTGATAACAAGAGGTCCCTGCAGATTCGCGGTCATCTCCTGTTGATCGTCGGGGATCGTCACAATGGCAAAAATCAGGGTGTTCTCTTCGTCCTTCGGATCGAGATCTATCACCTCAAATTCGTAGGGCGAGATCCCCGGGCTGTAGTCCGGTCGAAAAATCAGAGGATCTATCAGTACGAACGCGATTTCCTGAATATCCATCGACTGGAGCCAGTAAAAGGGCTGCTGCAGCGCATCCAACAGAACAAAATCCCGGAGATTGTCGAACCCGAGAAGACCTGAAGGAAAATGAATTTTCTGCCTGTCATCAACATTTATCAGACCATAGGGCTTTGTGTTCACCTTCATACTATTATCCTTCTCCTATCTTAAAAAATCGAGCAATGTAGGTTGAATGATACGGCTCGCGGCTCCGAGGGATGCCTGCTGCGCCTGCTGAAGCCTCTTCAACTCGATGATCGCCTCTTCCAGGTCAAGGTCAACTTCCTTTGAGTTTTGCTCTTGTAGTTCGGGGATTTCGTAGGCCATCCTCCGCATTGCCACCTGCAGTCTTTCATCCTGTGCCCCCAGGTCGGACATAGTGGTGACCAGCTTGTCCTGGGCCAGATCAATACCCTTTAGCGCTCCTCCGCCTATATTTATGGTATCTCCCTCGTAGAGACTGTCCCTGAGGTAAATGACCATATCGAATAGAGACCCGCCGCTGGAAACGGCATCGGGGGCTATATTAAAGGGAGGTCTTCCGATCTCGGAGATAATTCCCAGATCCCGCAGTACCGTACTACCTGGAGCATCCCGTAACCACAGCTGATGAGGTGTGGTTGTGGTAAGGCTGAGGGAATTTCTTACCGGATCCAGACCGGCTTTCACCTGTGTATCGGAGTCGTTGATCTTTGCGATGATAGTGTGAATATTGTCTCCCGCATTGAGGCCTATCCGCTCACCGTCGATCTCTATGTGGGTGTCTTCGGTGATTGTGTAATCCTGTGCCCCAATACCGGAAAAAATCTGTTGCTGTTCCGCCCAAAATACATCGTTCCCGGCAAAGTGCTTCGTCACCAGGCTCTCCCGTCCTATTTCGACCTTCGAAGGGTCGATCGAGCCCCTGTACTCTACCGACGTGATAACTTTGCCGTTTATCCCGTCCACATTCCCGTCAAGGACCCGATACGGGCTGATCGAAGTTTTGTCCCCCGCGAACATGGATGAACCATCGGCGTGACGGGCATTTCCAATTTCAACCAGCTCGTTCAACAGTTGGTTAATCTCCTGACCCATCGCCATTTTATCCGCCCTGGTGAAGGTATCATTCCCCCCCTGTACGGCGAGTTCACGGATTCGATGGAGCACGTGATTCGCGCTCTGCATATACCCCTCCACCACCTGGTACTCACTCTGTACCCGTTCTGCATTTTTTACATATCTGTCGAGATGGGTGATGCGTGAAAGGTACCGTGTCGAATGGGCCGCTGCGAGGGGATCATCTCTCAGGTTGTGAATCCTTTTTTGAGATCCCATTTTATTGTTCAACTCATACAGTCTCTGATTTCGTTTTTGAAGCTGATACTGCATGTCGTTGTTACTCATATTGCTGCTTATGCGGTCCATCGATTACACTCCCATCCTCTTGATGATAATATCCAGCATGTCGTTTACCGTAGATACAAATC
>CAZJIN010000032.1:0-11421 GCA_964545955.1 uncultured Sediminispirochaeta sp. | reverse complement strand
GATATCACCGGGGAAGAGATGGGGTTTTAAAAAAAATCGAGGGTTATAACGAAAAGTCAGTACTATGGACTCCTCCATTCCCGCATCTTGGATTTGCTGAATCAGGGTCTGATGACCGCGATGAACTCCGTCAAAAACACCAATCGTCATGGCGACGGAAGTCTCCCTGAGAGGTCTGCTTCCGATGAACCTGTCCCATGATAGAACTCTCACGATCCCCCCCCGGAGTCAACCATGGATTCCACCATTTTATATTTCCATTTTCCCGATTCCTTGAAAAGAAAAGCGAGGAATTGATCGTTGTGACTGAAGAGGGCAATTTGATCTTTCCGTATGGGGCCTGAAATCCATTCTTCGGAGAAGGGAGTTCCGTGGAGGACGAAGTCTTCACGCCCTGAAAGCACCTGGATTGTATCGACGGAGGGAATCTTCTGAAAAAACCATGAATGTCCCCGTACGTGGAGGTCCGGGTTGAAGTCCTCCGCGATTATGGCATCATCAAGAGAGAAAGGGCCTATTGCGGTTCGCGTCAGGGCCTGCAGGTATGCCGCGGATCCGCAAGCTTCCCCCATATCGCGGGCCAGTGAGCGGATATAGGTACCCTTCGAACAATCCACTTCAATCGTCAACAGGGGGGGCTGCCATTCTTTGATTTCAATACGGTGAATAGTCACATCCCGGGCCTGCATGGGTACGTCCTCGCCTCTGCGGGCACGTTCCGAAGCGCGTACTCCCCGTATATTAAGGGCCGAATAAACCGGTGGGACCTGGCGGATTGCACCCTTGAAATGTCGGAGTGAATCAATAATTGTATTGTACGAGGGGACCGGCCCCTCGCCGATCACCTCTCCCTCTGGGTCGAGGGTGTCCGTGGTTTGGCCGAAACAGATGGTTCCCGTATAGCTTTTGGGCAATCCTTCAAAAAGTGACAGAAGCCGTGTGGCATTTCCCACCGCAACTATCAGAAGGCCTTCGGCAAACATGTCGAGGGTTCCCGCGTGACCGACTTTTCCATGACCTAATGCCCTTTTTATACTGCCCAAGGCTTTAAAAGAGGTGATACCGGAAGATTTTTTCAGAAAAACAAGTCCCGATCTCTTCGCATTCAAAGATCCAGTTCCTCAAGCTTTCTGATCATTTCGGTCCCGTCTTCTATGGAGTGGTCAGGGTAAAACACCAGTTTCGGGGTATTTCGGGTGTGAAGGTGCTTGGCGAGACGGGATTGAATGAAACCGGCGGCATTGTTGAGCCCCTTGATACCCCTGTCCAGTTCGTTTGAGCTTCCGAAACTTGAGATATACACCTTCGCGTTGCTGAAATCTCTGGACACCTTGACTTCAATTATGGAGAGCGTACTGTTCACCCGGGGGTCTTTTACAACCCCGCGGATGATCATACGACCAATTTCTTCCCTGATCTGGGATTCAACCCTGTGTAAACGAATTTCCGACATATTTTTATCCAGCTACTCGAGAGTCTTTGCTATCTCCCTGATTTCGAACACTTCGAACTGATCACCGACTTTCACATCGTTGAAACTCTCGATTCCTATACCGCACTCATAACCCGCTTCTACTTCACGGGCATCGTCCTTAAAACGCTTGAGAGAAGCGATCTTACCGGTGTAGATCTGTATACCGTCTCTGATCACATGAATTTGAGAGCTGCGCTTGATCTTTCCGCTCGTCACATAACAACCCGCAATAAGGCCGATCTTCGGCACCTTGAAGGTGTCTCGAACTTCAACGGTTCCAATAACCTCCTCCTTGAGGTCCGGTGCAAGCATGCCTTCCATTGCGTTCTTGATGTCGTTGACCACATCATAGATCACATTGTATTTCCTGATGTCTATCTTTTCTTTCTCGGCGAGTTCCATGGCCTTCGGTGTGGGTCGAACGTGGAAGCCGACAATAATGGCGTTTGATGTGCTTGCAAGGTTCACATCATTTTCGATGATGGCACCCGCAGTTGCATGGATGACCCGAAGCTTGATCTCTTTTGTCGAAAGTTTTTCAAGGGCCGTCTGCAACGCTTCAACTGAACCATGGACATCACCCTTTATGATCACCTTGAGTTCCTGGATTTCACCTTCCTGAATCGAATCATAGAGGTTGTCCAGGGTCACCTTTTTCACGTTCTGGGCTTCCCCCTGTTTTTCCAGTTCCTGTCGTTTTGCGCCAACCTGACGGGCTTGTTTTTCATTTTCCGTAACCTGGAAGGGAGAGCCTGCGTCCGGAATCCCCGTAAAACCGAGGATTTCCACCGGTGTAGCGGGCGTTGCCTGTTCGATTTTGTTTCCCTTATCATCGAAAATAGCCCTCACCTTTCCGGGAAATACCCCCGCGACAAAGGCGTCGCCCACGTGGAGCGTTCCTCGTTCGATGATCACCGTGGAAACGATACCCCGGCCGTGGTCCACCTTTGATTCTATGATTTTTCCTTCCGCACGGCAGTTGTAATTCGCCTTTAATTCGAGAATTTCCGACTGGAGCATTACCGTCTCCAGTAGTTCTTCGATACCTTCCCCCTTGAGGGCTGATATTTCGTTGAAAAGTGTTGTACCACCCCAGTCTTCCGGAAGAAGGTTGTATTCGGAAAGCTGCTGTTTCACCCTATCGGGATTTGCCTCGGGAAGGTCCATTTTGTTCACCGCGACAATAATCGGTACCCCCGCTTCTTTGGCGTGATTGATCGCCTCCACGGTCTGGGGCATTACACCGTCGTTAGCTGCAACTACCAGAATAACGATATCCGTCACCTGGGCACCCCGTGCCCTCATCAGGGTAAAAGCGGCATGACCCGGGGTATCGAGAAAAACGACTTCTCCATTCCCTGATTTTGATTTTACCTTATAGGCACCGATATGCTGGGTAATTCCACCATGCTCGCCGGAGACCACATCGGTACTTCTGATATAGTCGAGAAGCTTTGTTTTTCCATGGTCAACATGTCCCATAACGGTAACAATAGGGGGTCTCGGCCGAAGATCTTCGTCCTTGTCCCCTTCCGTCTCGATGATAGTCTCGTCGTACAGTGAGACTATTTTCACCTTACATCCGTATTCCGTAGCAAGGATTTCCGCGGTATCCGCGTCTATCTGCTGGTTGATCGTGACCATCATACCCATGCTCATCAGTTTTCCGATCAACTCAGAGGCTTTCAGGTTCATTTTCTTTGCCAGTTCGGAAACCGTGATGACTTCCATTATATCGATTTCTTTCGGAATAGGATTTGCCTTGTGCTGTTTCTGCTGAGGCTTTCTCTTGATCTGAAATTCCTTTTCCTGAATCTTCTCACGTTTTGCCCGGTAGTCCTGCTTTTTCTTGGATTTGAAGAACTTCTTTGGAGGCTGTTTCTTTCCCTGATCCACTTCCGTGGGAGAGGGGGGACCTCCAGGACCCCCACCTGGTCTTCCACCTTGTGGGGGTCGACCGGGACCACCTGGTCTTCCTCCCTGGGGAGGACGGCCGGGTCCACCGGGTCTCCCACCCTGTGGAGGTCTTCCGCCGTAGCCCGAAGGCGCGCCGGGACCACCTGGTCTTCCACCTTGAGGAGGCCGTCCGCCGTAGCCCTGACGGTCCTGGGGCGGTCTTCCTCCGGGTGATTGACCGGGACCACCTGGTCTACCGCCCTGGGGAGGTCTTCCCCCGGGGGACTGGCCGGGAGCACCTGGTCTTCCACCTTGAGGAGGCCGTCCGCCGTAGCCCTGACGGTCCTGAGCAGGTCTTCTCTCCTGGGGATATCTGCTATCCCGGGATCTGCCGGGTGTTTCTCCCGGACGCGCTCCATGGGGAGGTCGATCTCCCTGTCTGGGGCGTTCGCCCCTGGTATCCCTTCCGTTCTGTTCTCTCCGTGGGCCGGAGGGTCCTTCGGAAGAGGGCCTGCCTTCACTCCTCTCAGCTACACCCTGTTGTGACCCTTGTGGAGTTCGGGGGGTGGTGCTTTTTTTACCCTCTGTGGCCTCTGCTTTCGCAGTGACAGGCTTTGCGGTAGACCCTTCAGCGGCCTTCCGTTCAGGGGCAGACGTAGTTTCCGTGCTCTTCTCATCAACTTTATTCTTAGCCGCCGACTCAGCCTTCCGTTTTTCCCGCTCCTGGTGCTCCATCATTGGTTTTGTGACAACCTGTGAATCCGTTTTTTTCTTCTTACGGACAACCACAACCTTTTTCTTTTCAGGTTTTTTTTCCGTTTTTCCGATAGTATCGGAAGCCTTTTTGGGCGTCTTTTTATGTTTGATGAGAGTAGCTTTTGGTTTTTCCTGTTTCTTTTCCTGTTCCTCTGCCATATAGTTCCTTCTATCTAACCCCTGAATCTTTTCGTAGTGCTATTATTTCTCTTCTTTATCTGAAACGGAATCGCCGGAAGATTCCTCTTCCTGAATATCTTCTGCTTCAGCTTCCTCCGAATCCGTTTCTTCTTCCATTTCTGCTTCCTGCTCTTCTACCTCAAAGCTTAAACCGACACCGCAGTTTGGGCAAGTGGTCATGTCCACGGTGATTGGATTGCCGCACTCGGGACATTCATACTCCTCCTCTTCGTATTCCTCGGTGTCGACTGTCTCTTTGGTCTCTTCCTCCGGATACTCCTCGGTATCTATATCCTCTTCTGAAGTTTTATCTTCGGACTCCTCTATTATATCAAGATTCTCTGAAATAATCGACTGGATGGTTTCTACATCCTGTACGGTAATACCATCAAGACGGGCGAGGTCCTCCGGGTCGAGCTGAACAAGGGTTTCGATAAGCTCTATCCCGTTCTGGTATAGAACTTCAGCAAGTCGTTCTGAAATACCCGGCAGCTCGGAAATGTTTGTAATCTCTTCTTCACCTTCGATATCGCCGAACAACGCGTGCAGCTGTTTTTTACTATCTTCGGAGATATCCATCTCGGAAAACTGTTCTTCCGTTTTTACATCAATATTCCAATCCACCAGACGATTTGCGAGCCGAACATTCAGCCCCTGCTTTCCAATAGCCAGGGAAAGCTGGCTGTCCTTTACCACGGCCATGGCTTGCCTCTTGGATTCATCAAGAATGTACACATTCTCGACTTCCGCCGGGGAGAGGGCGTTCTTTATAAAATACCGGGAATCAGTTTCGTACTTGAGGATATCGATCTTTTCGCCCTCGAGCTCCCTCACGATCGCCTGTATACGTACACCCTTCATTCCGACACATGCACCTACCGGGTCTATATCATCCCTGTTTGAGTAGACTGCGAGTTTTGTACGATAGCCGGGCTCTCTCACTATTTTGAAAATCTCGACGGTTTTGTCATACACCTCGGGAACTTCAAGTTCAAAGATTCTCTTTACAAATTCCGCATGTGTCCGGGACAGAACGATCTGCAGACCCGAGCTGGATTTGGAAACCTCGTAGATGAGCGCTTTTATGCGATCATTGGGTCGGTACACTTCCCGGGGCGACTGGTAACGCTTCGGCATAATACCTTCAATCTTACCGAGGTCGACAAATATATTGCCGTTTCGCTCCCGTTGATAGTATCCGATGATCATCTCCCCTTCTTTTTCCTTAAACTCGGAATAGAGGGTGTCCTTCTGGATCTCCCGAAGTGTTTGTTTTGCCTTCTGTTTCGCGCTCTGAACCGCAATCCTGTCGAAGGTTTTCGGGTTTACCTCAATGAGTAGTTCGTCACCGATCTCGCATTCTTCATTGTAATCCAGGGCCTCTTCAATGCTGATCTCAGTGACATCATCCTCCACGTCATCGACGATTTTCTTCTGTGAGAAGAGGGAGACCTCCGAACCGTCTTCGCTGAAACGGACAACGGCATTTTCCACACTACCGTATTTCTTTTTATATGCCGCAAGGAGAAAATCTTCTATTGTTTTTCGGACCAGTTCTTCCGGTATACCGCGATCATGTACCAGTCCGCGAATCGCATCGGTCAATCCTGATGTCATTTTCTTTTTTCATCCTCCTGAGAATATGCCAGTTTGGCTTTTTTTATATCCGATATCGGAACGAGAATTTTCCCTTCGGGAGTATCTAAATGCAAATTTTCCTGATCTGCCCCTGTAATGGCCCCGCTTAGCCATTCGTCGGAAACGTTTTTCAGAATTCGTACCTTCCGGTCAATAAAAATGTTGAATTCAGCGGCGGCCTTGATATTCCTCGTGATTCCGGGAGAGGTGACTTCAAGATTGACGTCGTCGCTGTTCTCTATCAATTCGATCCTGGGTAGAATAGTCTTGTGGACGATCTCGCAATCCTTAAGGCCGATACCGTCGTAATGATAAATCACCACCCGTACCTGAAGTCGGCCTTTGATCTGCTGTCTATTCAGCTCAACCAGGGAGTACCCCAGGCTGTGTAATACAGGCTCGATTTCTGCTGAGATCCGGTCATGAACAAGATTCCATTCCATTTGGTCACAAAAAAAGAGTCGGCAAACGACTCCTTTTTACCTCCTACTATTCTTTGTGTATACAGTAACATTGAGAGATGAAATAGTCAATAAGGCGCCCTTCCTATAGTAAGGGCTTTGACCCGTGTTGCCCCCTTTTCGGATAGTACGTGGGCGCATTCGCTTAGAGTCGCGCCGGTGGTGAAAATATCATCTATAAGGACGATTTGATCGGGTATCTCAAAACGTCCGGCCTTCAGCGAGCGCTTCATCGAATGTTTCAAGCATATCCTTCCCTTGAGGTTATGAAGCCGGCCTTCGTAAGAGAGGGTCTTCTGGGATGCTCCACCACGGCGTTCCAGCAAAAACAGAACCGCGAGGCCGTATTCTTTTTTAAGAACCCCTCCGAGACGGTACATCTGATCCCACCCCCTCCGGCGTACCGAGCTTTTCCTTCCGGGCACCGGTACCACCACCGCCGATGGGCAATGGTGGCGCAGGTAATGAGCGAAGAAGTAGGCCCATAGATACACAAGCCGGGACTGGGATTTGAATTTGTACTGTTGGATAAGTTCACGAACAGGACCATCGTAGAGAAAGATCGAGTGATTCGACACGAAATCATAAGAACGATCCCGGCAGTAAAGGCATTCCTCCCATGCAGAAATCAGTGGTCTTCCACAGGTGCGACACAGGTTCCCGTGAAATTCGGGCTCATCCTTTTTCAACTCCCGGAGGCGGTACTCGAAGAGCTGTCGAGTACAGGACAAACAAAGCCCTGAAATAACCGTTTTTTCTCCAATCAGGGGTTTGCCGCAGAGCATGCAACGCAGGGGGTACAGGGGAAACAGGAAATCCTGAAAAAAATTTGTTGTCTTCATACCCTATAAGAGGGGGGTTGGTGCTATTCTGCTTCAATTTCCGCCTTCCACCGTGCAATTATTTGCAGGGCCTGAAGGGGTGTGGTCGTGTCCGGGTTGATTTGTCGGAGTTCTTTCTCAATAAATTCCACCGGGGCGAAGAGGGAAGACTGGCCGGAGGATGTGCTGAGAGTCTGGTTGGGCGGGGTTTTGTTTTCCGCCGAGTCCTCTGTGTTTCGGGGTGGGGAATGCTTCCGAGGCAGGGAATGTTCCCGCTCCTCCAGGGACTGAAGAATAAACCCCGCCCTCGAAAGGACCGAATCGGGAAGCCCCGCCAGTTTTGCCACGTGAAGCCCGTAGGACCGCGTCGCGCTGCCCTCCAGCACCTTTTTGAGAAACACAATCTCCCCGCCATCCTCCTTCACCTCCAGGTAGAGTCTGCGAATTCCCTCTTCATCCAGAGAGGTTAACTCGTGATAGTGGGTGGCAAAAAGGGTTTTGCATCGTCGAGCGATCAGGTATTCACTGACCGCCCAGGCTATGGAAAGGCCGTCATGAGTGCTGGTTCCCCTGCCCACTTCATCCATGATAACAAGGCTTCGGTCCGTGGCGGAGTTCAGGATATAGGCGGTTTCATTCATTTCTACCAGAAAGGTGGATTCTCCCCTGGCGAGGTTGTCGGAAGCCCCCACCCGGCAGAAAATCCGGTCCACGAGTCCTACCTCCGCCTCTTCCGCCGGGACGAAGGATCCAGTCTGAGCCAGAAGGACGATCAGGGCGATTTGCCGCAGAAAGGTTGACTTTCCCGACATATTCGGGCCGGTGATCAGGGCAAAACTGTGGGCCCCGGAATCCAGGTCCAGTGAATTCGGTACGAATGCCCCGGGGGCTTCGTGCATTTCCACCACCGGATGGCGCCCACGGGTGATCCGTAACGACCGGTCTTCCTTCAGTACCGGTTTTTGCCAGCCGTGAACAGTCGCCGCGTAGGCTATACTCTGCACCGAATCGAGGGATCCGATGCCCTTCGAGAGCAGGAGAAGCTGGGGAATATAGGACTTTACCTGTTCCCGTACCTTCAGGAAAAGCTCCTTCTCGAGCTCTATGATCTGTTCCGAAGCGTTGTTTAACTGTTCCTCCAGCTCATTCAGTCGGTCCGTGGTGTAACGTTCACTTCCCACCAGGGACTGCCGACGGATAAAGTGGTCAGGTACCCGGTCGGCGTGGGATTTCGTCACTTCCAGAAAATGTCCGATGATTTTGTTGTATTTTATCTTCAGGTTTTGTATTCCCGTGGCGGCCTTTTCAGATTCAAGGTATTCCTCCAGAACTCCGCGGCTGTTTTTTTTCATATCATGAAGCGCGTCTAGTTCACCGTTGTATCCGCGACGGATGAGACGTCCTTCATTCAGGTAAATAGATGGATCCTCGTGGATGGTGGCTTCGAGCAGGGTTACCAGTTCATCTTTCTCCTTAAAATCGATACTTTCCCCTCCCTCCTCTTCGAGAAAGGAGCTTAAGGGATGGAGTTCACCCAGAATTTCTACCAGCATTCCCACCTCTTCCAGGGATTGCTGTATCGCGAGAAGGTCCTTCCCGTGGGCTTTGTCCAGGGAGACTCTTGAAGTAAGGCGTTCCAGGTCCCGGATCGTACCGAGGTGAGACCGGAGGGAAGAGAGGAGAATCTGATCTTTGTAAAAAAGCTCCACCAGCTCGATGCGGTGGGTAAGACGCTTCAGGTCTCGCAGGGGATGCATGATACGCGACCTGAGTTCCCGTGCCCCCATGGCGGTGCGGGTATGGTCGATCACCTCAAGCAGGGTGTAGTTCTTGCTGCGGTCGTCCATGTTTGTGACAATCTCGAGGTTTTTCTGGGTTGCTTCATCTATTCCGACGTAATCCTGTTCCACCACCCGTTTGATCGTTCGAATATGGCTGCTTACCTGTTTGGAATTCTCTTCAATATACTCAAAAAGTACGCCGCAGGCCGCGAGAACCGGGTCATGATCGTTGAAACCAAAGCCCTTCAGGTTCTGCAGACCGAAGAACCGTTTCAACAGGGAATAGCTGCTTTCTATATCGTAGCTCCAGTCGGGATACCTGTTGATAACGATATTTGATTTTCCCTCAAAAAAGCGAGCCAGGGACCTCCGTTCCTCCAGCATTGATTCCTGAATAAGGACCTCCGTCGGCTCAAGCCTCGACAGCTCCTCCCTAATCAGTTCGTCATTCGGCTGGTCGGGGAACTCCCTGACGGCGCATTCGCCTGTGGAAAGGTCGATAAAACAGAGCGCGATACTTCCCTTCGCCGAACCGATCGAAACAAGGTAGTTGTTTTTGTGGCGGTCGAGGTATTCCTCCTCGGTTACCGTTCCCGGTGTCACGATTTCGATAACCTCGCGATCTACTATACCCTTCCCCTTTTCCGGAACACCGATCTGTTCACAGATCGCGATCTTTCGGCCCGCCCTGAGAAGCCTCGGGATATAGGAATTGGCGGCATGATAGGGAATACCGCACATAGGTATCCCATGACGCTTTGTAAGAGTCAGATTCAGAAGGCTCGAAACCTCCTTCGCGTCGCGATTGAACATCTCATAGAAGTCACCGAGGCGAAAAAAGAGGATTGCGTCGCCATGGCGGGACTTAATCCTCTTGTATTGTTGCATCATCGGGGTTGAATCCGGCATAGTTTTTTCTTCGCTCAGAGGAGCTTTGCGGAGCGTTCGGGAGAATAGTTCATTTTTCTTCCTTCCCCTTTTCGTCGCCTCTTACTATCGTCTCAGGTATTCCAGTACCTTATCGGTGATATCCACTTCGTAGTTGTAGTAGAGGATATTCGGGTCCTTTTTGCGTATTACGATCGAATAGCCCTCATTCTCCGCGACATATTCCACGGCCTGGATAATTTCCCTGGAGAAATCCGAAGAGGTAAGCAGGCTGCTTTTCTTACTTTCGATGCGTTCGGTCATAATACGGTTGTACTCCTTCAGGTACTCCTGTTTCTGCCTGATCTCTTCATCCAGCTGCAGGGTGAGTCTTCGGTTATCCTCCTCCATCGCCTCGAGTTTGCGCTGTTCGAGCATTCCCAGTTCTTCCCGTTTTTCCCTGATTGTCTCTTCTGTTTTCTGTACCAGTTGGTCGATTTCCCGCCACGCCGTGGATTCCTGGAAATAATCTGACACAATCTTCGTGAGATCCACTATTCCCACCATGGTGAGCTTTGCCGCGCCCACCGAAGCCGCAAGAAGAAGGAAAATTATCATCGCCAGTGTTAATTTTTTCATTTCGTACTCCTTAGCCGTATGTTCCGGTTCTACATCAAGTCCATGTTTATGGTGAGAACCAGCCTCATCCCGGAGGTTTCATCGTTGGGATCGCTGAAAATTGGACCCCCTTCCCATTCAATATTCCCATCACTATCGAATTTGAACAACTTGGTTAGATAAAGCCCCAGGGGCAGGTTCGGAATGGTGAAACGGATTCCCGCGCCGTAGCTGAAATAGTAAGATTCGATACTTTTGTTGTAAAACCCGAATTGACTGCGTTCTTCCCAGAACCCCGTGGAACGGAAAAAGATATCCGTCCAGAGGACCTGTTCTGCGATGGGAATCCGCAGCTCCACCCTGTTGTCCCAGAGGGCCTCACCGTCAAACTGACGCGGCCACCCCCTCCCCACGTTCATCCCGTCGGTGTAGAGGAGGTAGCTGGTGCTTGCTTCGACTCCGGTGATCCATTCTCCATCCTTGTTGTAGAACTGGGGCAGGATGAAGGAGATGGAACTGTGCAGGGCCAGTACCGTCTTGAGGTTCCAGTTCTGCAGAAGCGGATAGTCGAGGAGGGTAAAGAAGGCCTCTGCCTTTGACTGGGTCTTCAGATAATGGCTGACCCCTCCGAGAAAACCTCCCCCATAGGTGAAGGTCTGGGAGAGGAAAAACCCCTTGGAAGGGGCGAAAATAAAGTCCCGCGTGTCAAGGCTTGCCCTGGACCACCAACGGTTGTTGAAACGCCATACATTGAGGTTGTTTCGCGTAGCCGGATTGTAGGGTCTGGAGAGGAGAGGATCGTAGTCAATGTAGGAAAGCCCCGTCCTCACTCCCGTAGAAGCGCCTACCCGTCCTATATCCGTGTGCCAGGTGTACCCGGTGGAAGTACCAAGGGAAAACTCCCACTGATCGTATTCCATCAGGTAGGC
>CAZJIN010000031.1:0-11717 GCA_964545955.1 uncultured Sediminispirochaeta sp. | reverse complement strand
AGGGACGTCTACACAAAGGTGGAGAATGAGACTACTTTTTCCCACGCCGCCGAACAGTTCGGGGTCTCCACGGAATATGAGATACGGAAATTGAAGTGAAGCTGAAGCGAGCTTTTTGATTGACAACGGGGAAAATCTGTGTTCTACTTACTTATGGAAAGAAAATAAAAATCCAAAGGAGGAACAGGGAAAATGAAGAGAATTACCGCAATGACCGTATTGCTCGTCAGTGTACTCTTGATATTTTCTCTTCCGGTATTTGCCGGTGGACAACAGGAAGGAGAAGGTGGAGAAGTGGAGATCGAGTTCTTTCAGCGCAAGCGGGAAGTAGTCGATCTATTTGATGAAATTATCGCCCGTTTCGAGGCGGCGAATCCTGGAATCAAGGTTGAACAGATCCACGTTTCAGACCACGACCAGGTACTGGCCAGTCGACTGGCATCAAATGATGTTCCCGATGTACTGACCCATTGGCCCAACAAGGCGGATTACGTACAGGCCGCGATGGACGGTTTCTGGCTTGACCTGACCGATTCACCGGTCGCAGACGGAGCACTTCCCGACATCATCGATTCCATCACCCTCGACAACGGGAAGAATTACGCCGTACCGGTTTCCGTAAACACCCAGGGTATTTTTTACAATACCGAGCTGTTCAAGAAAAACAACCTTTCAGTTCCTAAAACTTTCAAGGAGCTGGTTACTCTGAGCGAAAAGATCCAATCCATGGGTGGAACCCCCTTTATCTTCCCGGATTCCACTGACTGGACTCTCGAGCAGCAGCTGAGGATGTCCCTGGTCCTGGATATGGACGGGTACAAACTGATGGACGACATCCAGGCGGGCAAAGTAAGGGCGGAGGATTCTCCGGGGCTCAAGAAAGTCGCCGAAAAATTCCTCAAACTACGTGAGTATGCCCAGCCCGACACTATGGGTACCACCTATGAGCAGGCATGTTTCGACTTTGCCAATGGCAAGAGCTTCATGTTCTGGCAGGGTATCTGGGCCATCCCCGCGATCAACAAAGCAAATCCCGATGCAAAGTACAGCATGTTCGCCCTTCCCAGCTATACAGGTCTGCCCCTCAGGGTGGAATACGGCGTCGACCTTGCACTGGTCATTGGAAACACCGGGGATGAGGAGAAAATGGAAGCAGCGAAGACTTTCGTATCCTTCATCGCATCCGAAGAAACCGGACAGTACTACGCTGATGTCGACGGATCACCGAGTGCCCTCAAGGGTGTGGAATTTAACAATGAGATCTCCAAGCCCCTCGTGGACATGGTCCAGGCCGGTAAGGCCTTCCGGAACATCCGTTATCGCTGGCCTGCAGGCGGGACTGAGAGATCGAGAACCGCTACCCAGCAGTTCCTGGTCGACGAAGACCTGGCCAATTGGCTGGATGAAATGAACCACGTTTTCGGCCATCCCGATTATCAAATGTAGAATTGGAAAGATCATCATTATCATGGCAGCCCGGAACACTACTGGGCTGCCATGTTGTTATAGGAGTATGACTAATGCCCAGCCTAACCTCGAAAAAAGATAACGCCGTACTTTACCTGTTCACGGTTCCGGGGGTGCTGATGTTCGTGGTGCTTTTTCTCGTTCCGGTTTTCATGGCTTTCTTCTACAGCTTTACCGACTGGAATGGAATGAGCCCGAACTACAATCTTGTCGGGGTGAAAAACTTTATCAATATGTTCAAAGACAAGCGGGTTTCCTACTCGCTGTCCTTCAGTCTTGTTTTCACCTTAATCTTCGTCGTGATGACCAACCTCATCGCCCTCGCCCTCGCCTTTCTTCTCAACTCGGAGATCAAGGGCAAAACACTTTTCCGGGCCATTTATTTTTTTCCGGCGGTGGTTTCCCTTGTGGTGGTCGGTCTCATCTTCGATCAGATTTTTTACCACGTGATTCCAATTTTCGGTAAAGCCCTTGGTCTCGACATGCTCAGCAGGAGTCCCCTGGGGAATCCCGATCTGGCTCCCGCGGCGGTTCTCTTCGTGAAAATGTGGAGAGAAATTCCCATTCCAACGGTTCTGTACATCGCCGGTTTGCAGAGCGTGCCTACGGATCTGATCGAAGCCTCGGTGATAGATGGAGCAGGGTGGTTTACCCGCCTCAAAAGCGTGATTTTTCCCTTCCTTGTTCCGGTTATCAGCATGAACCTTGTTCTGACGGTACGAAACGGGATCATGGTCTTCGATATTATCAAGGTGATGACCGGTGGAGGTCCGGGCTACGCGACCTCCTCGGTGGGAATAACGATATACAACATGGGCTTCTATGAGATGAAGTTTGGTTTCGCCACGGCTATCTCACTTTTTCTCTTCGTGATAATCGCGGTTGTATCCTTTGCACAAATAGCCATGCTCAGGAAAAAAGGGACGGGCCAGCTATGATGAACACGCGTAAACTCAGTAAGATTATTTATAATATAGTTGTGTACACCGCCCTCATCATTGGACTGGTGATAATCGTCTTTCCCCTCTACATCACGGTGATCACCGCTATGAAGACCACCGCGGAATCTGCCCAGAACTTCTTTTCCCTGCCGTCATCCTTCTATTTGGAAAATTTCAAGAGGGTCATAGAAAAGGCGAAATTTTTCGTCTACTTGAGGAACTCAGCTTTCATCACGGCGGTTTCACTCCTCGGTGAAATGCTTCTGGTTCCCGCCTTCGCCTATGCTGTCAGCAGGAAACGGGATAAACCTTATTTCAAAATCATCTATCTTATGACAATTGTAGGACTTTTCGTACCTTTTCAGGTTGTCATGCTGCCGACGGTGAAGCTTTTCAGCAGAATGCAGTTGCTTAACATAACGGGGGTGATTCTCCTCTATCTCACCTACACCTTAAAGAAGGGGGTCTTTCTCGTGGTGGGATATCTTGACGCTATCCCCATGGAGCTAGAGGAGTCTGCCTTCATGGACGGCTGTACCCGCTTCCAGATTTATCGCAAGATCATTTTCCCCCTGCTCGGTCCGATCCTGGCGACCCTCCTGATCGTTGACGGCCTGTGGATCTGGAACGACTTTCTCTTGCCTCTGTTGATTCTCAATCGGGAGTCTTCCATGTGGACCCTGCCGCTCTTCCTGGCCCAGTTCAAGAACGAATATGCTTTCGACTTCAACCTGGCCTTCGCGAGCTTTCTCCTCACCATGATCCCGATCATCATTTTCTACGCTTTCATGCAGAAAAACATAATGAGCGGAGTTACCCAGGGGGCGATCAAGAGTTGAATCACCTTAACCGGGACGGTTCGTGGGACCGTCCCGGTTATTTTAATTTCTCCGATATCTGCTTTTCCCTTGTCCGGCTTTTTTAAAAGAAAATTCATTCCTGCCGATACTAATGATATGAATCGCCAACGTATCCATCTGTGGATATTCGGACTATCCGTGTTCTTTTTGGGGATAGCCCCCCTCCTATTTTCACAGAATACCCTTGTCATAACCCCCGAAGACCTCATCCTCGACCAGAGCCTCGAAGGGGGCTATGACCTCTATATCCGCGCGAATCCCTCTCTTGGTTCGGTGCTGTTGACCGACTCCACCTCGGACCCCGACAAAGAGGTCTCCACCTACGCCCTGCGCAACCCCGAGTACCACCCCGCCAATGGCGACGAGAAACGTTTGCTCAACGGTGAATTTCTGCCGTCGAAGGAGAGGGGCCTTTTTTCCCTTATAGATTCCACCCCGGAGAAGCATCCCGAACTGGGCATGGCTTTTCACATCTTCATACCCTACGTCGTGGAATACGGCTATCCCTGGAGTCGGGAAGGGGAGCTCCAAATCCTGAACGGAACATGGTTGAACCTTCGGGCCTTTGCCGAAAAATACGGGAGCTACGAGGGTCCCTTCAGGGACAATCCCTTCGTGGTTCAGGTGGTCCAGGCTCCATCGGAGCCCGCGGAAGAACCCTCGGATAACTATATGCCCGACACGGTAGAGGCCTACGAGGAGATTTCCCGTGAAAGTGACGGTGATGTGATTTTCGGGAAGGGACGGGAGGACATCATAAACAACGTACGCCAGGTGCTGCGGGAATCTCCGGCGGAGACCATGGATCTGGTGCTCTGCCTTGACACCACCAAGAGTATGGACGACGACATTCCCCACCTTCGGGATTCCCTGGTACCAATGCTGCGGGAGGAAGTCAAAGGTTTCGCGAACTTCCGACTCGGCATCGTGCTGTACCGGGACTACTTTGAGACCTACCTGGCTTTGCCCTATCCCTTTCAGAGTGATTTTGGGAAAATCCAGGCTATATTGAATCGAATCAGGGTCTTTGGCGGTCGTGATATTCCCGAAGCAGTCCACGAAGCCCTCTTCCGGGCGATAGAGTACTACAACTGGACCTCCGACAAACGGTTGATAATACTTGTGGGGGACGCCCCGCCGCATCCAAGACCGCGGGGCAAAATCACAAAAGAAATGGTCTATTCAGAGGCGAAAAGACGGGGAATTGAGATCCACACTATTATCCTGCCCCATTGAGAAGACCCATTCCCAGGGTTCCCTGGGGCTCACCAACCATTCTGTGCGCGAATTTTTTCGTTTAAAACCTTCTCGGCCAGAATCTTCGGCCACTTCGGTAGAACGGTGCCCCCTTCATCCTGGTAATAGTTCAAGAGTTCTTCGAACTGTTGCTCGGCGAGGGCGGATTTACCGCGCTTGTAGTTGAGAAAGGCGATCTCGTACTTTGCAATAACGATCCGTTGCAGATCGTCGGGATAACGCTCAATAAAGGTTTCATAGTAGTGTATGGCCAGACCATAGTTGCCCTGTTCCGCCGCGATTTGTTGGGCTTTTTGAAAGTATTCAACTTCGTTCAGATCATCGGGCACAGTCCAGTCGGTGCCGACACAGGACGAGATCAGGAAAATCAGGGCAAAGGGTATGGCGATAAAAAAATATTTGATAGAACCGGGTTGTTTCTCTGTCATGTTATGATAACTCACTATAAACTAAAATGATAAGATCTCTTGTAATGGGAAGAACTCTAATCGACACTGGTGTAGACTTCATCCTTGATCGGTAGGGTTTTCTTGAGTTCACGGATAAAGTCCTTCTCATCCCCCATAGGTTCGTACATGTCGCACGCATCGATACTTCTACGAGCGACGGTAAAATACTTGTAGTACTTCTCACCGCCCAGTTTTTTAATCCATTTGCCGGCGTCACATCGAACGCGCAATGTGTAGTGGTTTGCATCTCCCTGGGGAGAACGAACCAGTTTACAGTGCGCGCAATTTGCACAATAGATCTTTCTGCTTTTTCTTTTTACGTATTCTGCATCACTTGAAGCTGAATCAGCCATCAAGCCCCCCTTTTACGGTTCGACTATACTATCATGATCGACTTTTTACCGTCAAGTATTGAATTTCTTTCCCATTTATTCGCATCAAGGCGGGGTCAGCAATTCTCATTTTAGAAGACTTGTAGTCTTCTAAAATGAGAATTTGCCTCAAACCCTTAGAAAAAATGGCAATTGCTCATCGGTTGGAGGCATTCTCAGTATGGAAAGTGTACAACACTTTCCATACTGAGAATTGCTGAGGCGGGGTTTTATAGCCTTGACTCTCCATGGTGAGAAGGGTTTTCCCTGGGATTTCTAAACAGAAAAATCCCGACTCCCCCCATACCGACGGTATCCAGGGATATGAGTTCAAGGTTGATCTCCCCTATCAGTCCCGGCACCCCTCCGGAAGCGGTATAGTCCAGAAAGTTGGCATAATGTTCGCCCCCGGCGGATTTTTCGATCATAGTGATCACCGATTTTGAGAGGGGACTGGTCTGATCGGTGAAGTGAAAATCAACCAGGATAAGTTCGCCCCCCGGTTCGACGACCCTTCGCATTTCCCTGAGGATCGCCCTGGAAACGTCTTGCCCCTTTTCGTGAAGGGCAAAGGTGGTCATGGCGACGGGGAAACTCCCGTCGGGGAAGCTCATCTTACCTGCGTCCTCAAACCGACAGGGGGGCACATACTTTCCCCTCTGGGAAATCTGAAGCATTTCGGGAGAGAGATCAACTCCCTGCACTTGAAATCCGTGACGTTAGAGCAGTTTGAGCTGATTCCCCGTACCACAGCAGACATCAAGTACTGAATTGTAATCTCTTTCGAGACAGAGTCGCAGAATACGTCTGCGTAGTCGGTGCACAAAAGGAAAGAGAAGGAGATCGTAGAAGGGCGCGATGGAATATTCACTCATACACGTCCTCTACAGGTAAAACAACAGTGAAATAACTATGCCGATGATAATTCCGGCAAGTGCCTGGGGATAGGTGTGGCCGAGAAGGGTGTTCAGATGCTGCCTTTCCAAACCCTTTCGCAACAGATAGCTGAACTCTCCCACCAGGTCGTTCAGTATTTCCGCGTGTTCCCCCGCCGCCCTTCGTATACCGGTTGCGTCGTAGATAACAATCACCGCGAGAATGGTGGAAATGGTAAAAAAAGGACTGTCCCATCCATGAACAAGTCCCATACTTGTGGCCAGGGATGCGACGGCTGCCGAATGGCTTGAAGGCATTCCCCCTGTCTCGAAAATACGGCCGAGACTGAACTTTCGTTGCAGAATGATCTCCTGAAATGTTTTTAAAATCTGCGCAAAGACGGCCGCAAGCACGGTTGTCCAGAGTATATGGTTTTCGAAAAGTTCTGTCATGAATCCTCTGTGTTGCCCGGATCCTTTGTTTTTTTGCGCGAAAAAACGCCTTTCTTTTCCCTGCTGTTTTTCTTTATTTTGTCCTTTCCCTCTGTTTGACCGAGGCTTTGTGTTACAGATTCATCCTGGGGAGCGGCGATTTGTTCAACCGTTTCCGATTTCTTTGATTTGAGTTGCCTTTCTTTGTCCTTCAATTTTTTTTCCATGTCCTTCGCCTTGCGACGTTGTTCCTTGTCTTTTTTTCTACCTGATTTATAGAAAAAATTCAGGATGTAATAGAAGAAGGAATAGATAATGCCGACGATAAAGGCGACCAGAACTACCGCTACGGTGGATATATCCTCGAACATATAGCCGAACAGGTTGATGCTGGTGGCATAGGGCACGTTCAGTGCGACAAAGGCCACCACTACGGCGAGCAATAAGATGTGGATTACCAGTTTTATCATTTTATTTTGTCTCCTTCGTTTTGCTTGATTTTTTATCAAGCTTGAATTTTTTCCGATACTCATCGATGGTGATCATCGGTGGGCGTTCTTCCTCCCGGACCTCAAGTTCCACTGTTTCGAACTCTTCATCGCGGGCTTGAAACTGTCTCAGGATATGGCTTAGTTCGAGTTTGTCATGAATTATATCAAGGGCCATAAGTCGTGAAAAGAAGGTTTGTAGGATCCCGAAGGACATCTTCCCCAGACTACGGGTGTGCTGGTTGCGGTGGACCCTCTGGTCCAGGTCGGTCTGGGCAAAGGCCTTCAAACCCCATTTCTGGTACACATCAATCAGGTGGGATGTCTCAACCCCGTAACCAATGGGAAAAGGGATCTGTTCGAGTACTTCCCGCCGAACAGCATATTCACCGGAGAGAGGCTGGATGAGACCGCTCAGTTCGGGAAAGAAGAGACTAAAAAGCGGACGGATGAGTATCTCCGTGACCCTTCCTCCACCGGAGGGTCTAATGCTCTGGGAAAAAGCGAGGGGTCGGTCATAAAAGGCTTTTACATACTGAATCTCCCGTCGATACACCAGTGGGGCGATCAGTCCGTAGGCGAACCTGGGGTGAATGTTTTTGATATCCGCGTCAATATAGACGATGATGTCTCCCTTCAACTGGTAGATCGCCTTCCAGAGATTTTCTCCCTTGCCCTTTTTCAACTCGAGGTGTGGAAGAATTTTGTCGGCGTGATAGACATCGGCTCCAAAGGATTCGGCTACTTCGAGGGTCTTGTCGGTAGAGCCCGAGTCGATCACCGCCAGTTCGTCTATCAGGGGAAAACGTTTCATCAGTTCCGATCGAAAAAGCACGATCTCCTTCCCTATGGTGGCTTCTTCGTTGAGGGTGGGGATACAGAGTGAAATGGTGATACCCTGTTTTTCCTTCTGTTCGACCAGGTCCTTTAGATCGTTAAACGCGGTATGGTGATAGGTATTTTTCTTCAACCATTCGTCAAGTTCCATCACAGTACCCCCTGTCGATTGCAAGCAAAACTCCCAGCAACTGAGTGAGTCCGCTGTAAATCGGTTCTATTTCAATACTCTCATTTGGTTTATTGAGATTTTCCCCGTTGGTGATCCCAAGGGTCAGGGCCGGTATTCCCTCGTCTATAAAAGCGGAGAGTTCCGATGTACTGGGGGAGACCCTCGGGTTGATACTCAGAGATTTCATGATGGCCCGGGCGTTGGAGGCGAGGGGATGGGAAAAGGATATACCCCCCGGCCGTCTCTGGGCGAGAATCTGAATCTCCACATCCGATCCGTTGTGGGAAGACACCTCGGCCGCCACATCCTCGATATGTTGAAGCAGGTCCTTCACCATTTCGTTGGATTCACTCCTGATCTCAAAGCGAAGGACGGCATCCGTGGCAATGGTATTGAAACTGCGTCCCCCGTTGATCGATCCCAGTACGATATTCGTCTTGGGGCGACGGGGAACGGGAATCTCGAGGATCCGGTTGATCAACTCGTTGATAGTGACGATTGAACCTACTGCTCCGAATCTTGTCCAGTCATACTCCTCCGGGAGGCGGTAGGTGATTTCACAGCGGGCCATGCCGATTGAAGTATGGCTGAGCCGACCGATTTTTACCCCTTCAACACACACGCCGGCCTGTATGGGCATCTCCGTATTTTCAAGAAAAAATCTGATCCCCTCGATATTTCCATGGCCCAGGCTTCTCGCCGAGCCCATGAGTACGAGGTTGGAGTTAAACTTCAAGTTGAGTGCTTCCAGCATTGCCGGAAGGGTGGCCAGGGTGGCCGCACCGAGGGCGTTGTCCCCGACGGCGGGTCCATTTACCCTGTTGGGTTCTATAGAGATAGTGTGATCTATACTGTTGTCGAAGACCGTATCAAGATGCGCGACGATGAGGATGTTTTTTTCACCCGTCTCTCCGGGGATAATACCCAGACCGTTTCCTACCTCGTCGGTCGAACAGTTGAACATATGGTACTGTGTAAACCGGTCGATCAAAAAACGCCTTCGCAGCTGTTCCCCAAAGGTGGGTGCGGGGATCTCGCCCAGCATTACGATATTGGTAAGGAGGGTGTCCCGCAACTCCTTCAGCCCTTCCTTCATGCGGGGAAGGTCTTCGATAAGCTCAGACATTGCCTTGTTCATCATTCCCTCCTTGATGTACTATTAATGATTGTAATGTAGGAACCGGAAAGTTTCAATCAGCATTGATTTCCGGGGTTTTTTATTCTTATATTTAAAAGAACTGAAGGTGTTTCGGGAGCTTGCTTCTGAAAACACGGAAAACATTCACAGTGTTCCTGAACAGGAATAAAAAGGAGTTTTTATGGTGGATCTGAAAACGGAATATATGGGTATTGAGATGAAAAACCCGATTATCGCCGGTGCTTCCAGCCTTACTTCGCAGATGGCGAGTATTCACAAACTCGAGGACGCCGGGGTAGGTGCCCTGGTGGTGAAATCGCTCTTTGAGGAGCAGGTACAGCTTGAAGGCTATCGCCTGCAGGAGGAGCTCAACAGGGACAACGATCTCCATGCGGAGATGATAGATATTTTTCCTAAACTAGAACACGCGGGGGCGGAGGAACATCTCAAATGGGTGCGCAAAACGAAGGAAGAGGTTTCCCTTCCGGTGATCGCCAGCCTGAACGCCGTGAATCGTCAGACCTGGATTGACTACGCCCTTAAACTCGCCGATACGGGGGTGGACGGACTGGAGTTGAACTTCTACCGTTTGCCCGTCGATTTTGACGTGGATGCCCGCACTGTTGAGAAGGAACAGCTGGATGTGCTTGAGGAAGTGGTTCAAAATGTTAAGATCCCTGTTTCGGTTAAATTGAGTCCCTATTATACCAGCCCCCTCTTTTTTATACGACGTCTGGACAAAGTGGGGGTCAAGGGGTTTGTGCTTTTTAACAGGCTCTTCCAGCCGAGTATCAATATCAGTCGTGAGGAGAACGATTACTCCCTCAACCTGAGCAACAGTAACGATTACAGGCTCGCCCTGAGATTTGCCGGGCTTCTACATGGACAGATCAACGGAAGTATCTGCGCGAGCAACGGGGTGAACTCAACGGAAAACCTCATAAGGCTTATCCTTGCCGGTGCGAATGTGGCTCAGATTGTCAGTGCTCTCTACAGCCAGTCGATGGTGGTGGTTCCCAAGATACTGGGAGAACTGAAGGAATGGATGGATGAAAAGGGTTATGAAAGCCTCGATGATTTTAGGGGAAAGTTGAGCTACATGAAGAATCCGAAACCGGCGATGTACGTCAGGGCCCAGTACGCGAAGGCACTCCTCCACCCGGAGAAGTACATTCTCATTGATTGAAGGGGTTCTCAGTATCTAAGTCCGAATTCCTTTGCCTTTTTTCCATCAAGGGGATGTGAAAAAAAGTATCCCTGTCCGAGTTCGCACTGATAGTCTTTGAGTGCGGAGGCCTCGTGGGATGTCTCGATTCCCTCGGCAATAACCTTCTTTTTCATGGAATGGCCCAGGTTTATTATGGTGCGGACCACCTCGCTGCTGTCCTTATTTTGATGGATACCGCTCACGTAGGAACGGTCGATCTTCATGGTATCGAAGGGAAAGCGATAGAGCAGGTTTACCGAAGAATAGCCTTCACCGAAATCGTCCAAGTGGAGTTTGACCCCCATTTCCGTGAGCCTGGTGAGGGTCGTGAGGGCTTCTCTGGTGTTGGTGATGATGGCGCTTTCCGTAACCTCGATCACCAGATTTTCCGGTTTCAGCATGCTCTCATCCAGGGCGTTACGAATGTCCCTGAGCAAATCCAGGGACTGCAGTTGCTTGGGGGAGATGTTGACACTCACGGTGATCTGCTGCATATGCGAGGGAAGCTGACTGAGCCAGGAACTCATATCGTTGCAGGCGCGGAAGAGTACCCACTTGCCGATATCGAAGATCAATTCACTCTCTTCGGCAATGGGGATAAAAATTTCTGGACTGAGCTGCCCCAGTTCCGGGTGGTGCCAGCGAACGAGGGCTTCAAATCCCTTTAGACGGCTATTTTTCAGCTCGATAATCGGCTGGTACTGGATGGAGAAATCTCCCTTTCGGGTGGATTCTCTTAAAGCGTTTTCTATGTTCATATGTTGTATCGCCTGTTTCTGCAGCTCCCCCTCGAAGAGGGAGTAACGGTTTTTACCCTGTTCTTTTGCATGGTAGAGGGCAATATCCGCGTCACGGATGATCTCCTTGGAATCCTCGTGCCGTTGCTCTGAGAAGGCGATCCCTATACTGGTTCCGGGTTGAATTCTGATTCCATTGAAGGATATAGGTTCTTTCATGGATTGGAGAATACGCTCGGCTACTTTGATGGACTGGGAGGGTTCGGATATTTCATTCATCAGGACCACGAACTCATCACCCCCGAGCCTTCCTATGGTGTCTACGTCCCGCATACATTCCTTCAAACGAGCCGCGGTTGTTTTGAGAACAAAATCGCCCACAATATGGCCGTAGGTGTCGTTTACCAGTTTGAACTGATCCAGGTCGATAAAGAGTATCGCGAAGGTGGGGCCTTCACGATGCTTGAACTTGTTAAATGCGTAGGC
>CAZJIN010000030.1:0-11856 GCA_964545955.1 uncultured Sediminispirochaeta sp. | reverse complement strand
CCGTCCCCGACGGGGATCATCCACTGTTCACCGCTATTCTCCATCAGACTTCCGCACAGGATACACCTTGAAACCATGCATCAGGGGTATCACATTTTGGCCTCCTGAAAAAGGGGTTTCTTGATATATACTATGGGTCTTCCCGCCGACGCCGAAATAGCCGCTCCAGGATTTTGGAGTATTTGAAAACGGTTTTTTTATTCCTTACAAATACAGTCAATTATTTATCATTGCTGTAATTAGCTACTATGCAATACGTTCCATAATATGGAACTATATTTTATTTTATCAGTTTTTTTATTGCGCAGACGATTCAAGGGGTGTATAATTTAAAAAACTTCAAAAGGGGTGACATATGAAAAAATCACTTTTCCTTATCCTGACCCTCCTTCTTTTGGTCTCTTTCACCGTGTGGTCCGGTGGACAACAGGACGCTGAAGAGGAGAAAGCCGAAGAGGCGCAAACCGTGCAGTGGAACTTCACCACCGGTTCCATGGGCGGCGGTTTTTATGCTATCGGAGGTGGAATCGCCGATTTCGTAACTAAGAATGTCGATGAGATTTTTCTCACCGCTGTGACCTCCGGTGGTGTGAATGAAAACATCAACCGTCTTCACTCGGCTGACGCGGAGTTCGGAATGCTCAACAACACCGATCCTCCCCTCGCCTTCGCAGGAGAGGCTCCTTATACTCAGAAGTTCGACAATATGCGCGGAGTAGGGATTCTCTACATGCAGTATGTGGAAGTTTTTACCCTGAAAGAAACGGGTATTAAAACCTTCTCGGACCTGAAAGACCGTGTGGTGTGTGTGGGCTCCCCCGGCGGCTCAATGCATAAGACCCTGTTCGATATTGTGGGTATGCATGGACTGGACCCTGAAAAAGACTTCAAAAAGAGTGTCTACCTTCCCGCCCGCGAAGCGATGGAAGCCCTCAAACTCGGACAGGTAGAAGCGGTAATGGAAATATCCACCCTTCCGACCCCCTCCTTGAGCGAGCTCGCCCTGACCCATGATGTGAGAATTGTAAAATTCGATCCCGGCATAAGAGACAAAATGGTACAGGAAATGCCGAAATACCTGCTCCTAACCATACCCGAAGACGCATACCCCGGGGTAGGTGAAGTGGACACCATCGGTTCAGCCGCCATGTGGGGCTGTAACAAAGACCTTCCGGAAGACCTCGTGTACAAGGCGGTAAAGGCCGTCTACAGTGATGAAGGCTTGAAATACCTCAGCCAGGTACACCCTGCAGGTAGCGGCATCTCCCTGGAGACAGCGGCGAAGTTCAAACCCATTCCCCTCCATCCCGGAGCGGAGAAGTTCTACAAAGAATCGGGAGTTCTCGACTAAAACAACCAACACACCGGCGGTTTCCCCTGTCCTCTCATTTTTTGAAACCGCCGGCATCTACACCACTACAGGACAAAAAAATGGACTTAGATTTAATCAGCGACAGCGAATCGATGGAAGCAGGCAAGGCGGCTACGAAGGAGGTCCAGAGGACCTTCTCTAAACGTGCTCAGGGACTGGTGAATTTCGGTCTTGCCTTCATATCCATGTTTATTATCTACTGCACGGTGAACATGGGATTCGACGTACTTATCAAGTATGCCCTCTATCTGATGATGATTTTTATTATGACCGCCGTGATCTACCCATTCAACAAGAAGGGCGATCTCTCAAGGCTGTCATACATAGATGTCATCATCATTCTTCTTTCCATCGCAGGATCAATCTACGTGATGTACGACTACAACAGCCGCTTTATGCGCCTGGGCATGCTGAATACCGTGGATATCATATTCGGTGTAATCATGGTAGTACTGGGACTGGACATCGGACGGAGGGTAATTGGCTGGTCCCTCACGATTGTTTCCCTTTTGCTGATTCTCTACGCACTCTTCGGAAACAATATTCCCGGACAATTCGGACACAGAGGATTCAGCATTACCTCCGTGATCAGCCATATCTATGCCGGACTCGAAGGCTTTTATGGAATATCCTCACGGATGATGATTATATACGTAGCGCCTTTTATTATAATGGGTGCCTTCCTGGAAAAGACCGGCGGAGGGGAGTTTTTCATCCGCCTGGCCTTCTCATTGACGCGCAAATCCGTGGGAGGCCCCGCCAAAGCGGCGGTTGTGGGAAGCGCCTTTCTCGGATCTATCTCAGGGAGCGCTATCGCGAATGTCTCTTCCACGGGGGTGTTTACCATCCCCATGATGAAAAAGATCGGCTATAAACCCCACGTTGCGGGGGCCATTGAGGCTGCGGCATCCACAGGCGGTCAGATAATGCCTCCCATCATGGGGGCAGTGGCCTTCATCATGGCGGAATTCACACAGATACCCTATTTGAAGATAGTCGGCGTGGCGGTGCTCCCTATCATGCTCTACTTCATAACCCTCTATACCTTTGTTCATATCGAGGCGAGAAAAAACAATATTATAATAAAGGACACCGTTGAAGTTGAACAGGCCCTCGGCATTTTAAAAGAAGGCTGGCACTTCTTCTTCGCGATCATCATCATCGTCGTGATCATGGCTTTCGGCTATCCTCCGAACCTATCCGCTTTGGGTGGAATTATCAGCCTTGTGGTAATCAATTTTTTTAAGACAAAAAAGTTCGACTTTAAACTCTACTACGACGCTCTCGTTCTGGGGGGTAAATACTCTCTCAGCATTGGAAGCCTGGTCGCCTGTATCGGTATCATCCTGTCGATGGTGGGACTGACCGGGATCGGCCTTAAGTTCAGCTGGTTTTTCACCACACTCTCCGGGGGGAGCCCATTTATAGCCATCCTTTTAGTAGGATTGATATCTATGGTCCTTGGAATGGGTCTCGCCAGCAGCGCGGCTTACATCGTAACAGCGGTGGCCGTGGGTCCCGCCCTCGTGAACATGGGGTTCCCCATTCTGGCGGCCCACTTCATAATGATCTGGTTCAGCATCGATTCTGAGATCACCCCTCCCGTGGGACTGGCCTCCATTGTCGGCGCGGGGATCGCCCGTGCCGATGCGATGAAAACAATGTTTACCGCCTTCAAATACGCCAAGGGGCTCTATATTCTGCCCTTCATGTTCTACTTCCGTCCCGCTATCCTCCTTCAGGACAGCTTCCTGATGATTGTCGAAACGGGAATCGCGGTCCTCCTGGGCCTCCTTGCCTTCGTCGCGGTATGGGAAAATTACTGCTATGGAAAAACGAATTTTATCCTGCGGATTGTTCTGCTCACCTCCACCGGGCTACTATTCGTTCCAGGTCTGATGTGGAACGGGATCGGCGCGTTGATCCTCGGAGCAGTTGTTCTGAAGCAGGTCAAATTCCCCGGAAGGGCAAAGCCCCTGCCGGCATAGATCGATCATCAACGGTACGGAAGGAACCTCCACGCTTCCCGCCAGGCCGGCGGGAAGCCGATATTGGAAGAGGGGCAAAACTCCTTCATATTTTTTAAAAATTTGGTATTTACAGTTCCGCATTTATGCCGTATCATGAAATTGCGTTTTATTAATTCCGCCCTGAATTTTTAAGTTTTTTTGGTTTTTTTAAAACGCCTATTTTGATTAATAAAAAAAATGAATAACAATTCACATATAATGGAGGTGCAATGAACAAGCTTGCGGACCTGGAATTCGGAGAAACAGAACAGAAACAACTCGAAGAAAAAATACGTCGGTCTATAGGGGAATCGGGGCTCGACGGGATTCTCGCCCTCGACTCCGGCAACTTCACCTACCTCAGCAGGGGCGTGGTCCTGCCTTTCAGTGACCAGAAAATCATGCTCCCCTCGCTTGTCTTTGTCGGACGTGATCCACAACAGGACTTCATCATCTGCCCGCCCCAGGTTGTACAGGTGCTCCGGGATCAGAACTGGGAAGGAAAAACAGCGGTATATTCAATCAATGACGGGACTCCTCCCACCGGTCTCACACGGAAGGCAGGGGAACTCCTCCGGGACAAAAAAAACATCGGCTTTGCCCCTTCCATGCTGTCCGCGGATCTCTATCGCAGGCTTCAGACCTCCCTGCCCTCCACCCAGTTAACCGACGCAGAAGAGATGTTGAAACACCTTCGGGAAGTAAAAACCCCCGGTGAGATAAGAATGCTTGAAGTGGCTGCACGGATCGCCGAAAGGGGCTTCGTAAGCGCCCTGAACCACACCGAAGGGAACCTCCACGACACATTGAACTATTACCTCTGGGAGTTCGGTGAACGTATTCGTGTACACGTGGGTGAGTTCGGAGGATCCATGACCGGCAATTTGACGGTACAGCAGGGGCAGAAATCTTCAAGCCTCTCAGCGAAACTGGATATCCATGAAAATTTTTGCAGCGGGAACTTCCTCCGAGCTGAGTGGACCAGCCATAACTACGGCTACTGGTCGAACAACAGCAGAACCGTTTTCATCGGTCAGCCCGATGATGAGGCCGTGCAACACTACCAGGACAACCTCATCTTGAAAAAGGCCGCCCTGGATTCTCTGAAACCCGGTATTCCCGCATCGGATGTATTCGAAGCAGTCGCTTCAACAAGCCGGACACGACAGATACCCTTCCGCAAAGAGTTCGGAATCGGCCATGGAGTGGGAACGACTGAAATGGAAAGTCCCTTCCTGGACGGTATCGATTCGACCGTACTCACCACGGGGATGGTACTGGCGGTGGGAGTCTACACTTGCGGATCCTCCGGAGAATTGATCTGTTCCAGAGATACCTATGAAATCACCGACACCGGCAGCCGACTGCTCAGTTGGTACAAAACCTACGATGATCTGTACTGCATGTACGGTTCAAGTGCAAGACACGGGTGAGGAGTTACACAAAATGATGAACAAAGATATTCGACAGTCACTGGACACAAATATGGAACAATCGGAGTTTGATGCGATCCTGCTTTTTGGACTTCACAATATTCAATACACGACGGGAGTTGTGCTTCCCTTTGCCCACGCGCGACGAAATCAGGTCATGGCACTGTTATGGCCCCGCTCTGCGGAACCGGTCCTTTTTATTCCCGCCCCCTGGGCCGGAAGCCTGGACGGATCGTGCCGGATTCAGGAAGTTGTCCCCTATGACAGCGGCAGGGGCGGTGAAAAACTATCAGCGTTGATAGACAAAAAAATCAAAGCCCTCAAAGGGGTAAAAAAGATCGGAATCGATATGGAATCCGTGTCGCAGTCCCTCTTCAGCAGGCTCGATGCACTGGATAGGGTAGACTGGGCTTCCTGCGACGAGCTTCTCCGCATGACCAGGTATCGCAAGACCGAAGCAGAGAGGGAATTGCTGAAGTCCCTGGCTATGAAGGCCGACCATGCCGTAAACGGCTGCCTTCACCATATCACGGTGGACAGGAGAATGTCGGAGCTGACCCTGGCAGAAGAGTTGAGGATCCACAGTCTCGAAAGGGACGCGGAACTTCAGGGTTACAATGCCGCTTCACAGGTCTGCGCCGGCACCGAGGCCACGGAGTTCTGGCCTAACACACCGAAATTCGGCTACGCGAAAACAAAAGACCTGAAAGACGGTGATACCATCCGTGTACAGCTCCAACACACCCGTGATGGCTACTGGGGTGTGAGTGCCCGTATGATGATAAACAGAAGTCACCTCTCGGAAACACAGGCGGAGGCCTATTCGCACTTGAACACGGTCCACGAACTACTGAAGACCGAGGTGAAAGAAGGGGCTCGCTGCCGGGATATTTTCAAAAAAGTCTCTGATGAGGCAAAGAAAAGAAATATCCCCCTCGCCCCTGAGTTCGGCCTGGGTCACGGTATCGGGGTCTCACCCTTCGAGGGACCCTTTCTCGCGGAATCAGATGAGACAGTGCTCAGCGAAGGTATGGTCCTCGTGCTGGATCCGATTATTTCCACTAAAGACGGAATCTATCGCTCCAGGAACACCATTTTTGTGAAAAAAGGTGAGCCTGAGGTGGTCGGCTGGTACAAGGACTGGCGCGAACCCTACACCCCGATCATGAGTATCTAAACACAGGGGGTCCTGATGCTCCGTTACGTGATCAACCGATTGATGGGTCTTTTTGTCACACTCATCGTCCTTTCCGTTATTGTATTCGTTCTGATGCATGCGACACCCGGCGGCCCCTTCGATCTCGAAGGGGGCGACAAGGGGGTACCCCTCCCCGATGCCGTACGGGAAGAGATTCTGAAAAAATACGAGCTGGACAAGCCTCTTCATATCCAGTATTTGACCTACATGAACAACGCCCTCCATCTTGATTTCGGCAGATCCTTCGCGCGCCCGGCGGAAACCGTGAGCAGCCTTATCGCCAGAACCTGGAAGGTCTCCCTTCAGCTGGGAGTAGCAACCTTCACTATTGCGGTAGTCTTCGGGATCATCATGGGTTTGATCGCCGCGTTACACAAAAACACATGGATAGACTACCTCACCACGACTCTCGCGGTGGGCGGTACGGTATTCCCGAATTTCGTTATAGGGATAATACTGATTATTATCTTCGGGGTTTATCTTCGTTGGCTCCCGACCAGTGGGTGGGGCAGTTTTCGCTACTGGATCATGCCGATGATCGCCTACTCCCTGCTCCCCATGAGCCACGTTGCCCGTTATACCCGCTCTTCGGTCCTCGAAATACTGGAAGAGGATTTTATAAGAACCGCAAAAAGCAAGGGCCTGCGATCCCGTATCATCATCATGCGTCACATTATGAAAAACGCCATGATCCCCGTGATCACCGTTGGAGGTCTGCTCTTCTCAGATGTGATTACAGGTTCCTTTTTTATTGAGACAATTTTCAGGATTCCCGGCCTCGGACGATACTTCACCTCAAGTATCATGGAGCGAGACTACCCGATGATCATGGCCACGGCCCTGCTTCTGGGAGCTCTCTTCGGCCTGGTGAACCTGATCGCGGATCTCTTATACGCAGTGGCCGACCCCCGGGTCAGGTTGGGAGACAAGGAGATATCATAGGTCATGCAGAAAACCGCTAAAACATATTCGGAATGGAAAGAGGAGAGGGGGTTCTGGCAGGACGCCCTGTACCGCTTCAAGAAAAACAAACTCGCGGTCACCGGCTTCGCCATCTCCCTCTTTCTTATCCTTCTCACCATCTTCGGACCCATGGTCATACCCTACGGATTTTCCGACCAGGACTACTCCACGATCGGCTTGAAGCCGTCCCTCTCCCACCCGATGGGAACCGATGATCTCGGCCGGGACGTGCTTTCACGGGTTGTCTACGGAGGCAGGATATCCCTTTCGATTGGTATACTTGTACAGCTTGCATCGCTCCTGATCGGACTTCCCCTTGGGGCATTGGCCGGGTATTTCGGCGGCAAGGTGGATTATGTAGTCACACGACTCATCGATATCATGATGGCCTTTCCCAGCCTGATGCTGGCCATCATTATCATGGTGGTGGTCGGGCCAGGATACAGCAATGTCCTTTTCTCGATGGTCCTGGTGACCTGGCCGACGATCGCGAGAATTACCCGCGGCCAGTTTCTAAAACTGAGAGAATCCGAGTTCGTGGTGTCCGCTCGCGCCGTCGGCGCAACCAATAGGCAGATAGTCTTTCGCCATATCATGCCGAATATAATGGGACCGGTGATCGTAGCGGTCACCCTCGGGATACCGACTTCCATCTTCAGGGAAGCAGGACTGAGTTTTCTGGGTATCGGAGTGGTCCCACCTACCCCCAGCTGGGGACAAATGGTCGGTGAGTACTACCTCCAGGTTCAGACCTACTGGCATATTTCAGCCTTTCCCGCTCTCGTGCTCGGTCTGTCCATACTGGCGTTCACCTTTGTCGGTGACGGCCTCCAGGACGCGCTGTCACCGCGAAACACAAAGTAGTTTTTTTCAGGTGTTTACCTGGATGAACTGATACAATTTTTTGGAGGATAGAAGATGAAAAAACAGATTGCACTGATTCTCGTGTGTCTGCTTGCGGGCGGAATGGTCTTCGCCGGCGGAGCTCAGGAAGAACAGGCGGAAACAACAGGGGGCTCACGTATCAACGCGTGGGGAGTAGAACTACCGGCGGACGCGTTACCGGCGGAGGAGCAGATGCTCGTACTGCCAAGCCAGGCCGGTAAGCATATGGATATGTCGGGTCATTTTTATGAGGCCGATAAATCCGGCGGCGGTGTATTCATGTTCGAGTCAATGCTCTATCTTGATGAGAACTCCAAGGTTCTACCCGGAGCGGCGGAGTCCTGGGAGATGGACGGGGACAAGTGGATTTTTAACCTGCGTAAAAACGCAAAGTGGTCCGACGGAACCCCGGTCACGGCCAAAGATTTCGAGTTTGCCCTGAAAAGAGCTCTAGATCCGGCGACTGGCAACAACTGGGTCTGGTACTACAGTGATATAAAAAATTATTCCGAGGTGACCGGAGGAGAGATGTCCCCGGATGATTTGCCCGTGTATGCCACCGATGATTACACCCTCGTGGTGGAAACCAACGGAAAGGTACCCTACTTCGATCAGATCATGGCATATCCCTCCAGCATACCTATTCCACGTCATATGTATGAGGAACATGGTGATGCGTGGGCAACCAAGGCGGAAACATGCCTCTCCAATGGTCCATGGAAACTGGCTGCCTATACCCCGGGGCTCGAAATTGAACTCGTTCCGAACGAACATTACAACGGCTTTCATAAGCCCTACATCGAGAGGTTCAGTTTCAAACCAGGCGACGGCGTGAGTGACTTTCCCGCCTACCAGTCCGGCGCGGTGGACGCACTCTTCGCGGACCAGGATACCACCCCGATCAGCCCGGCAAACTACCGTTTTGTCTCCAATGATCCCGAGCTGAGCAAGGAACTCTACGCGTATCCCTACTTCATGACCCGTTATGTCTACTTTGATACGAACGTAGAACCATGGAACGATGTAAAAGTCAGAGAAGCCGTCACCCGTGCCCTCGACGGCCAGGCTATGATCGACGTAATCTACGACGGCCTCGGTCAGAGGGCCTACGGTATGCTGCCTCCCGGTTTCCCCGGATATGAAGCGGGCAAGAACGATAAATACCAGGCCCTTGATGTGGACAAGGCCAAGAAGCTCCTCGCCGAAGCGGGCTATCCCAACGGTCAGGGTTTTCCAAAGGTTGAACTCTGGGTAAAGACCTACGAGGACGCCCTGCCCAAGACCGCCGAAATGGTACAGGAAAAGCTTAAGAAAAACCTCGGGGTCAATATTGATGTCCGCCCCGTGGAAAGCAAGTTTTTTAACTCAAGCATGGCAAAGGGCAGCATCGACTTCGGTATTCAGAACTGGCAGTATGATTATGTGGACCCCTCCAATTTCCTGAATGTGTGGCACCCGGACCTCGGACGCCACAAAGACTGGAATAACGCGGAGTTCAACGAACTGGTGGAGAAAGCCCAGGCGTGGCCGGATCCGGAAGAACGAATTGAGCTTTATTCTGAAGCCGATTCGGTTCTGAGCGCCGACTACGGCGGAGGTTTCCTCTACCACTCAGGTCAGGCCCAGATGTGGAAACCCTATGTAAAAGGCCTTTCAGTCGACATGCTGGGAAATGAACGAGTTCCCTACTATTTTCTCGGTATGCATTCCCTGTATAAGGTTGCGGAATAGAAACGAAAACAATCCGACGGAGGGAGGTTCAGACCTCTCTCCGTCACTTACAAGGCGGCTAGATTTGTCTGTACTGCTTGATATTCAAAACCTGGAGACACGCTTTCATACAAGGGAAGGATATGTCTATGCGGTGAACGGTGCCTCCCTGCGGATCTCACCAAAGGAAACCCTCGGCATCGTGGGCGAAAGCGGATGTGGAAAAAGCGTTACCATGATGTCCATCCTGGGTCTTGTGCCTATGCCTCCCGGGGAAATCACCGGGGGAAAGGCTTTTTTTAAAGGAGCGGATCTTCTGGAACAGAGCCTCCCGAAGTTACGGCAGATTCGCGGCAAAGAGATAGGTTTTATATTCCAGGACCCCATGACGTCCTTCAATCCCGTTTTGACAATAGGGAGACAGATCCTTGAACCCCTTCGGGAACACAGTACTATGTCAAAACGGGAATCCCTGGATAAGGCGAAGGAGATACTCAACCTCGTTGGCATCTCCAACCCCGGGGAGAGACTGAAGGAATACCCCCATCAATTTTCCGGTGGTATGCGCCAGAGGGCGATGATCGCCATGGCCCTTATCCGAAATCCGAGTCTGCTGATAGCGGACGAACCAACCACCGCCCTGGATGTAACGATCCAGGCCCAGATCGTGGAGCTGGTAAATCAGCTGAAATCCACTTTTGACATGTCGATTATCTGGATTACCCATGACCTGGGAGTCATTGCCGGTATGGCCGACAGGGTCGCGGTCATGTACGGAGGTATGGTGGTCGAAGAGGGACAGGTGGATCTCCTGTATGAAGAAGCCCTCCATCCCTATACCCGGGGCCTGCTTGAAAGCCTGCCGAAGGAGGGAAGCAAAAACACCCTCAAAGCGATCAAGGGCTCCCCCATGATCATCCGGGAAAAACCTTCATCATGCCCCTTCGAGCACCGATGCTCTTTTGCAAAATCCGTATGTGGAGAACGGATTCCCCCTTTGAAGGAACACGGAGATTCCCACAGAGTCGCGTGCTGGTTGTATGAATAGCACAATGCCCATCGAGCAGAGGAGATCATAGATGGCTGAACAGGATATACTGCTGAAGGTTGAACATCTGAAAAAATACTTCCCCGTGCGTCAGAAAAAGCTCCTGAGCAGAAAAAAAGAATATGTCTATGCCGTAGATGACGTAAACTTTGAAATCCTTCGGGGGGAAACCCTCGGCTTGGTGGGAGAATCGGGGTGTGGAAAATCAACCACCGGCCGAACTATTCTCCAGCTCTACGCACCTACCAGTGGGCGCATCCTTTTTGAAAACCAGGACCTTGCCACACTTCCCCCCGAAGAGATGCGCCTCATGCGCAGAAATGTGCAGATAGTCTTTCAGGATCCCTACGCGAGTCTAAATCCCAGGATGCCCATACATGAGATTATAGGAGAACCTCTGAAAAATTTCGATGTACTGCCTAAAAGCCAAATCAGGGAAAAGGTGGAGGAGATCCTTGAGATGGTCGGTTTGGACAAATCCTTCGCAAATCGATATCCCCATGAGTTTTCCGGGGGCCAGCGTCAGAGAATCGGTATCGCCAGGGCCCTCGCCCTGAATCCTTCCTTCATTGTATGCGACGAACCCATCTCCGCCCTCGATGTATCCATCCAGGCCCAGGTACTGAATTTGATGGTCGAATTAAAACAAAAGCTCCACCTGACCTACCTCTTCATCGCCCACGACCTTGATATGGTGCGTCATGTAAGCGACAGGATCGCCGTGATGTACCTCGGTACGGTGGTGGAAATCGGAGAGGGCGACGCACTCTACCACAATCCCAAACACCCCTACACAAAAGCCCTCCTCTCAGCGGTGCCAAAACCGGACCCGAAGAGTGAGAGAAAACGATCCCGCATCATTCTCCAGGGGGACGTCCCCTCCGCGATGCACCCACCTTCGGGATGCAAGTTCCGCACCAGATGTCCCCAGGCTATGGAGTGCTGCGCGCGGGAAAAGCCGGACTTCTACGAAACGACCGAAGGTCATCGGGTCGCCTGTTTTCTTTATAAACCCTGAAATAGATTCATCATTCCCGGCCAGCCTCATCCGCCGAACAGGTAGCTCAGGTTCCCCCCAAGGGAAGCCAGATCGAACCGGCGATCAGCAGCTGCGCGGCAAAATAGGTGGACAGATTCAAAACACGGGCCGATTTGAAATCCTTCCTGAAACGATTCAGCGCCAGGATTAAATCCGAAATCACAAACAGAATCGCGCCAAGAAAAGCCATGAAGGCCTC
>CAZJIN010000029.1:0-12238 GCA_964545955.1 uncultured Sediminispirochaeta sp. | reverse complement strand
CTTGATCTGTCCGGGATGTCCTTTTACCGTGGGACTGTATCCTTCAAGGGGTTTGCGTTTTTCGATCTGATGGGCAAACTCTTCCGTTTGTACGTCCTTGGGTATATCGACAAGCACCGGTCCCCGTCTTCCCGTAGCGGCGAGAAAAAAGGCCTCTTCCACAAAAGGGGCAACCTGTTCCGCCTTCTGAATGAGATAATTATGTTTCGTTATGGGGATACTTATTCCGGTTATGTCCACCTCTTGAAACGCGTCATTTCCGATCATCGGTCTTGGTACCTGGCCCGTAATTGCCACTATGGACGTGGAGTCCATGTAAGCCGTTGCTATACCCGTTACAAGGTTTGTCGCCCCGGGACCGCTGGTGGCCATACAGACTCCTGTTTTGCCCGAAACCCTGGAATAGCCGTCGGCCATATGGGCGGCGCCCTGCTCGTGTTTTGCAAGAACCCGTCGTATCCCCGAACGCCCGAGGGCTTCATAAATCGGTAGATTCGCCCCGCCGGGAATGCCGAAGATAATCTCGGTACCATTTTTTTCCAATGCCTTCACCAGCGATTTGGCACCGGTGGATCTTCCTTTTTTCATGCAGACCTCCTCGAAAGATTTGAGGTCGGAGAATGGGTTAAGACTTTATCAGAATAAAAAAAAAGGGCCCGTCGTCGGAACGACAGGCCCTGAATTATTCTTTCTTCAGCCTAACCGCTATCCCGACGATCTCCGAAACCGGGCAGTAGTACGAGGACGACAACTACGACTACGACATGTACGAGTCTGAGTAGAGTTGAAGTTTTTGAAAATTCCCTGATTCGCATACACCCTGTTCCTTTGAAAAGAAACTATAGGTGCTTTTTTCCGTATCGTCAAGTACGGAAACAGAAAAACTTCAAAAAAAGTATATTTCCTCCCGTGGCCCCATCCGGGATTTTTTTTGGGCTTATGAATTTCTCAACAGATCGGCAAATTCACTGAGCATCATAGCAGTGGCGCCCCATACATTTCCCCCCGCAGCAGGGTAATAGAGAGCTGCCACATCCCCACCAATGTTGCTATGGAACATTCCCTCGAGGGGATCATTCAGGATTGCTTCGATATCCAGCCACACAACCCCCATTGCCTCAAGTCCATCCGCCCTCAGCTCGACCGATTGTTCGACATACGCGACCACAGGGGTAACCTTGAAATTGCTTACCGGAATAAAGAGGGGTGTGAGAATCCCCAGTATTTTGACCAACCCGGGGTCCAGGCAGATCTCTTCATGGGCTTCTCGCAGGGCCGTTTCCACCGGAAAGGCTTCACCATCCTCACGACATCCTCCAGGCATGGCTATCTGGCCGGAATGGGCTCCGCCGTCATCGGCCCTGATGATCAGGGGGATCCTGGGAGCCTCTTCCGGCGGGGAGATGAGGATAAGGACTGCCGCTTCTCTCATGGAAGGAGAGTTGTTCTCCGTGTGTAGGGAATAGGGCAGGGCCGTGTGCGTGGGAGGGGCCATTTTGAGATGGGCTTCGGACCCCGGGAGGTGTCCTTTTTCCAGGGCCGCACTCAACTGTCGACATATATCAAAAATTCTCATATCATTCAGGTCTGATTTGTTTTTTTTGGGGCCCTTTTTCAGGTACCGACTATTGTCCGAATCAAAAATACCGTATACCCGATGTACACGGAAATAAGAACCGCCCCTTCGAACCTGTTTATCCTCCCCTGACGCCCCCTGAACCCGTAACCTATTACAAAAAGTGAGAGGGTCAAAGCACCCATAACCGGCATATCCCTGTGAAGCGTATCCAGTTCAAGGTGAACAGGTTTGATTGCCCCGGCTATACCGATAACCGCGAGAATATTAAACAAATAGGAACCGAGAATGTTACCAAGAGCAATCTCGTGCTCCCCCTTACGGACCGCAGCCAGAGAGGAGGCCAACTCCGGCATGGAAGTTCCAAAAGCCACGATCGTCAGTCCGATAATCATATCGGTAACACCGAAATATATGGCTATTTCCACGGCTCCCCACACGAGAATACGAGAGCTTATGATCAGGAGCAGCAGCCCGGAAAGAAGAAGAAAGCCCGCTTTGCCTAAGGGGATCTTGTAGTTTGTCGCTTCAACTTCCATTACGGGGACCAATGAATCACCATCCTTCATCATTCCTTGTCGTATAGACCAGAACAGCATAACCGCAAAAAGAAAAAGCAGAATTCCCGCGTCCAACCTCGACAGAGTACGGTCGATCATGAGGACGGCCGTAATGATGGTAACGATGGTGATAACCGGAAGTTCTTTGCGCAAAATACTCGATTGCACTATGATTGGGTGTATCAGGGCGGTGAGTCCGAGAATAAGCGCAAGATTTGCTATGTTTGAACCAATGGCGTTTCCGAGGGCGATCCCCGGATTGCCCTGTATCGCCGCGAGGGCGGAGACCACCATCTCAGGGGCGGAGGTTCCAAAACCGACGATGACCATTCCAATGAGAAGCGGGGACAAGCCGAAATGATATGCCGAGGCAGCCGCTCCTTCCACAAACCGGTCGGCACTCCATACGAGAAGAAGCAAACCGGTGATTAAGGCTAAAGATGCTACTACCATAGTATTCCCTGGAATAAAAGCTGGAGGTGAGGGGAGTCGAACCCCTGTCCTAATGGGCACCCCGAAGGCGTCTACAGGTTTAGTCCCGACTTGTTGTTTCGGAAGAAGGACGGTGCCGGAACAGACCATTTTCTCCCTGAGTCCGCCTGTGTGTCCCTCTCTCCCCGCCGGCCGGAGGCGCAGGCAAGTCCCGGTTTCTTACAGGCCTTTACTCCCTCGGAACAGCGTGAGTAAGGCCCGAAGCCGCTACTACGCGGCTAGTACAAAGTCTGCATTATTATTGTCTGCAGTTACTAGAATGCCCCTTTTTAGGAGTTGTGACAGCTCCACCTGCAACCAACGGCTGTACGATCCACCAGTCGAATCCGGTACACCCCCGTTGTATTACACAACATAACATTTTTTATATGAAAAAACAAGGTATCCGAGCACTCCCACACCGATTACACTTTTTCATTTGTTTTGCGCGCTTCCCTTAACATGCCCACACTGATACAATTAAAGGGTGGAGCATATGAAATGGTATAACCTCGACAACACGGGAACAATTTATCCGTCGATACTGAGTCGACGTAATACCACTCTGTTCCGCCTTTCCGTTTCTTTGAAAAGCCCGGTTCAGGCGGATCGATTGAATAGAACACTGGCTATGGTAATATCCAGATTTCCCTACTATCGGGTACAGGTTCGACGAGGTGCTTTCTGGTACACCTTCGTCGACAACGACCGTGATCCGAAGGTGGTGATCGACAGCAGGAGCCCCTGCAGCTACCTGCCTTTCAAAAAAAGGGGAGTCTTCCCCTTTCGAGTACGCGCTTACGGCAACACACTTTCGGTTGAATTCAGCCATGTACTCACCGACGCCACGGGGGCTCTCGTTTTTCTGAAAACCCTCCTCGCCGAATATTTTCAATCTACATTAAAAAAAGGAAGTCCCGAATACTTCTCCCTGATCACCGAAAGAGAGGCGGATCAGAACATCTTCGATCCCTTCGATGTCCCGGAGGATGGTGAAGCGAGGGATGCCTTTCGAGAGCATTTTGATTCATCCATTCCATCACCTGATCAGGAAAAAAAGGTCTTCCATCTCTCCGGCAGCGAAATTAGCACCGGAAGATACAGGGTGCTTACGGGTGAACTCTCCGTCACGGAAACCCTCGACAGAGCGAAACAAAACAGCCTCAGCCTTACGGAATACCTGGTGGGCATCTATTTTCATAGTCTTCAAAAGATTCAAGAAAGGGATAATATTGGAAAGAGGCGAGGAAGATGGAAGCCCCTTTCGGTGATGGTTCCGGTCAACCTGCGTGGCCTTCTTAAAAGTACCACCATGAGGAATTTTTTCCTGACCCTCAATCCGCTTTTGGATACGAGGCTCGACCACTATAATTTGAGGGAAATCTTTGCCGAGGTACGTACTTTTATGCGAACCGCCCTCGATCACCGTCATTTAAAACAGCAGATCGCGCGGAATGTGCGTGGAAGAATTCATCCCCTCCTGAGAGTAGCCCCACTGCGGGTAAAAGACCTGGCTCTAAAACTTATCTACCTGGATTATGGTGAAAGCAGGTTTTCCGGAAGTTTATCGAATATTGGAAAAATAGATCTCCCCCGACTGCTACGCGGCCATGTGGAGCGTATCACCTTCGTGCCGCCACCAAGCCCGGTACTGAAAGTCAAATGCGGGGTCCTTACCTACGGGGAATCCCTTTTTATCACCTTCGGAAGTCTTATTGAGGAAAGGGACCTGGAGCTGTATTTTTTCTCCGCCCTTCGAAGAGACGGACTGGGTGTTCGCATTCGCGGGAACTATAAAGGAGAGGAATAACAATGCCCTATTGTCCCAATTGCGGGGTTGAGGTCGACGATGAAACGGAGAGATGTCCCCTTTGCGACACTCCCGTTCCTTCAGTCGGTTCAACCCTGAAGGCCGATGATGAATACCCCCGTTATGAACATGACCTGAAATATACCCGTCGACCCTTCACCCTGAAAGAACGCCATGTGATGCTCTGGCTTGTGTCGCTGGTGCTTCTCATTCCCTTTATGATAGTCCTGGTAGTGGATATCTTTCTCAACAGCGCTGTCACCTGGTCGGTTTTTCCAATAATAGGACTTGGGGGCATCTGGTTGTTCACGGCGATAGCCCTCTTTCAGAGAAGCTTCTGGAGGCTTTTTCTTTCATTCTTTATCCTCATCGTTCTCCTGAGCCTTCTCATAAGCTTCATCGCCGGGGCAATGCCGACCTTTTTTAAATGGAACCTACCGGTTATTGTGGCTGTTGTAGTCCCGGCCCTGGTATGCGCGATCTACAGTCGTAAAACAAGAAACCGGGGAAGTAACATTGCCGGGTCGATCCTCTGGGGAATAGCCGCTTTCTGTATAGCCCTGGATGGTATTATAGGTCTCAACACCGGACGAGAAGCCTTTCTCCACGGCTGGTCATTGATTGTCGCTTCAGCCCTGTTGCCCCTAGGAGCCCTGATGATGTACCTGCACTACCGCTTTGGACAGACTTTCTCTCTGAAGAGGTATTTTCATGTATAAACCCGTTATCTGAAGCTGTCGCGGATCTGTCTCTGGGCGTCGCGTTTGAGATCGCGGTCTTTTATTGCCTGACGTTTGTCGTGGGTCTGCTTTCCCTTGCAGATACCGAGAAGAAGCTTGACCCTTCCGCTTTTAAGGTACATTTTCAGGGGAACGAGGGTGTACCCCCGCTCATCGACGCGTCGCTGAAGTCTTTTTATCTCCTGTCTGTGAGCCAGCAATCGACGTTCCCTGTCGGGTTCGTGGTTGTGAATATTTCCAAACTCGTAGGGGGATATGTGGAAGCTCACGAGAATCAGTTCGCCGTTGATAATCCTGGCATAGGAATCGGCAAAAGAAAACTTGCCGGTCCGCATGGATTTCACTTCGGTCCCCTGGAGCTCTATCCCGCATTCGAGGGTATCTTCCACGGTGTAGTTGAATCGGGCCTTACGGTTGTCCGCTAGTATTTTGATTCCGCTCTCTGTTTCTTCTTTTGCCATCGGTTCTCCAATTTTTTGTACCGGTTTTTTAGAAATCCCTGGTTTCCTATAGGTCCTTTTCTGCCAGGATGGTTCTAAAACCGGTGAAGGGTGAGGACCATTGCGGAGGCTGGGAAGCCCTGGTCCAGACGAAAATCTCCTGTGGGGAATTGGCCCAGCTTCCTCCGCGTATGCTTTTTTCTACACCCCTGAAACCGGGTTTTGCCGCGCCGTATTTACCGTCAATTAGATCCGAGGGAAAATACCAGTTCTCGCACCATTCCCACACGTTTCCGGTCATATCGGCAAGGCCGAGGCGACCGGCCCGGGTAAACAAGGCGGATTGAGGACTATCAACATTGGAATCAGCGAAGAGGGATAACGAATCGCCGTTCATTCGTGCGGCGGCTTCCCACTCCGACTCAGAGGGAAGGCGAACAATGTAAGATTCTGCCAAAGATGGAGGCAATTTTGTGGTGAGCCACTCGCAATAAGCCCGTGCTGCAAACCAGGAAACGTGGGTCACAGGAAGGTTTTTATCATAATCCCCGTCCTGCAAAAACTCCAGGTATTGATCGTCCACAAGGCCCCCTTCAACGAGGGCGTCTCTATCGTTGGGTGACCATTGGGGGACTTCCTCTGTAAACAACTCAAACTGCGCCCGGGTCACCTCAGAACCGTCAATGTGGAAGGATTCGATTTTTTCACTGTGGGGAAAGGAACTCAACTGTTCGATTTTCAGAGAGGACGGATTCAAATCGAGGGATTCGTTCCCAAGGGGAAGGGAAGGGGGAAGCTCAATTTTATAGTAGCGGTGCCCAAGGACTTTAACCGGAGAATCTATGGAAACCGGGTATGAATAGCTCTCTTCAAAGGAGAGATCCCTTCTCCGCAATGCGAGGGCCTTCAAGGAGGCCTTTATCGACTCTTCCGAAGCGGAAGCGTCGGTAAGAAGCAGAATATACAGATTGAGAAGATCCGAATCCAGGGAATCGTAAAAGTTCGGCCTGTCTTTGGGAGAAAGCAGGTCAAAACTGTGAAGGGTATCCTCCAGCATCTCTGGAGAGCTTATATTGTTTATTAGCATGTACGCGAAATTATACAGCTCAAGGGGGATTTCGGCATTTTTTTCATCAAAATAGGGAAGTAGCTCCCCGATTGTGGCGCTTCCCCTTTCGGGATATCGGTACCTGTCGAAGAAAGCCCCTACAAGAGCCCAGTTAGAGACTTGTTCAAATCGAAAACCCAAGTATTTCTTAAGATTTTCCTCTTCCAACAGTGTGCTTATCTTCTCCCGGCGAGGGAAAAGAAGGGTGGCAAAGACACGGCCGGGAATATCACTAGTCTGTTCCAGGGTGGTAAAAAAAGGCTTCTCAAAGGTGAAGGTGTGTCGTCCCTTTTCAACGAAGGTGGAAAAGGGGGTCGATCCGAGATAGACCCCGTCCATATACACGGCCGCCCCTTCGGGAAGACTGGAAAAACTGGTTTCGGCACCATTCTTTTTTAATCCGGGATATACGAACACGAGCAGGAAAAGGAGAAGGATTACACCCGCATAAAATATGGTAAGATAAAGACCGGGTCGCATTCCGAGAATCGGTTTGAGTTTTACCGGAGTCGCCTCGGGAATTTCCGGTTGCTGCTTTTTCTTTTTCATGTGAAAAATGTATAGATAAGCCAATAACTTGTCAATGTGAGCCATCTATGGTACTACTTTATACTGGAAAATGGAGGAAGCTTGATGGAGAACTGGTTCAACACCGTACAGTTGTGGACTGAAAATGCCTTAACCCGAAGAAAACAAAAAAAAGAGCGGCTCAGGGCGCGGCAGAAGGCGAAGAACCCGGTGATCGACTGGATTGAAGCGTTTCTCTGGGCCGCGATCGTGGTCTTAATTATCAACCAGTACGTGGCGCAGGCCTATCAGATCCCCTCAGGCTCGATGAAGAATACCCTTCTTATTCAGGACCGTATTTTTGTGAACAAGATGATCTACGGACCTGAACTGATTCCTGGTGCTCTGAAGCTGCCCGGGTTCACACAACCCGAGCGAAACGAAGTCGTTATTTTTGAGAGTCCCACCTACATTTCAAAGGGACCACTGTTCGATACCCTGCAGCGTCTGCTCTATATGCTGACTTTTTCGATGGTTGATATAGATCGTGATGAAGAGGGCAACCCAAAGCCCCATTTTCTTATAAAAAGGGCGGTCGGAATGCCAGGAGACCGCATCAGGTTCGAGAAGGGCTATGTGGAGATCATGCCTCCAGGTTTTAACACGTGGATGGACGAGGGGGATTTTCGCGCCCTTTCCGGACTCGAAGATCGCACCAGAAGAATCATAGACGATCAGACATACTCTTCTATCCGGGCATCGGCCTGGAACGACGCATATCGCAGCTCGGGTTTTTCGGCACCGACGGAAGTGGAGAGAGAGGCCTCCACGATGCCGAACATAACCGATATGTTCGAGTGGATGAAATATCGAAACGAAATGCTCTACAAAATCCACCCGCAGGATCGTCGTATTGCTTCACTTTGGAGAAAATTCCATACGGGGTGGTATATAGGGGAGGGATTGATATTTCCCCTTGGAGACAACCGCGACAATTCAAAGGATGCGCGATATTTCGGACCCGTGTCCTTGGACAACGTGCTGGGCAGGGCCATGTTTATTTACTGGCCCCTTGGACGAGCTGGAGCTATCGAATAGAGAAGGACTTATGTCGAAAAGATCGAAGGCACTACGGTATTACAGAACATCAAGGCCCCAGGGACCAATAAAAAAAACATTCAATTTTCTTTTTTTTCTGGTGGCAGGGGTTTTTATCCTCTACCAGATCGTATCCGCCTTTGCCCTCCAGTCTTACTCGGTTGATCTTCCGGATATGGAAAACGCGGGGATCCTCGTCTCCCCCCTCCTTTATGGTCCTGAAATAGAGCTGATCAATTACCGTCTTCCCGCGTTACGTACGCCCCAGAGGGGAGAACTGGTCCTGGCGCGACTACGAAAGGGGGAAAACCTCCGCTGGTACGAGACTCTGGTCAATACTTTTGCCCGATTTTTTACCCTGAACCGTATCAGCGTATTCGGAAACGGGTCCTCCCAGTTCGGATCGGACTTTCAGCTCGTACGGGTGATAGGCGTGCCGGGAGACCAGGTGAAGCTCGAGGGGTTTCGCGTTCAGATAAAGACGCGAGGAAAAAACGTGTTCCTCGATGAAAAGGAGATACTCCAGAAAGAGTATGTCCTCGCCCTCCCGGAACAGGCCGATACTACCAATCCCGACTTGCCCTTTTCAGGCGATCAGCCGGTCCTTTCCCTGCAGGAGGATCAGTATCTGCTGCTGCGGGACGACCGTGCCGCAGCAGGCGCAAGGGAGGGATGGGGCATTACTAACAGGAAACAGATCAGATCGCAGGTGCTTTTTGCCTTTCGGCCAAAGCTGAAGCGTTTCTGATCGTTCGAACCCGATGAAAAACCCAGTTTTCCGACAACTCGATTTTCTCCCGTCCCTCTACCTTCACATTCCCTTCTGCAGCTCAAAATGCGGCTACTGCGATTTCTTTTCCCTCGCCGGTTCAGACCCCGACATGGGGACCGATCCCGCGGGTCGAAGCGGTGTGATCCACGCTCTTCTGAAACAGCTTGACGGAATGCTCTCGGATATCAACCCTCGGAAGATCGACACTGTCTATATCGGCGGAGGAACACCTAACTCCCTGAACCCCGAGCTCTTTGAGCTTCTCCTCCGTTCCGTCGCGGACATGGTAAGGCCCCTCGGGTTTCGCGAGTGGACGGTAGAACTCAACCCCGAACATATCACAATGGAACAGTTGAAGCTGCTTTCATCCGTTGGAGTCAACCGAATCAGTACCGGTATCCAGAGTTTTTCTCGGGAGGTGCTCCAGGTTCTCGATAGAAACTCGAGTAGAGAGGACAACCTGAAGGCCCTCGATCTATTGCAAAAACACTGGACCAAAGATCTAAGCCTCGATCTGATCACGACGGTACCCGGACAAACTCTTACAGACGCGGTCGGGGACCTTGAAGTCGCGCTCAGCTATGAACCGCAACACCTGTCACTCTACAATTTGAGTATCGAAGGGGGAACGGAACTTTTTAGAAGATACGAAAGAGGTGAAATCACACCGATCAACGAAGGACAATCCGCGGATACCCTTTTCACCCTCTGGAAAGTCCTTAAACATGCGGGATACAGTCATTATGAGGTGTCTAATTTTTCACACCCCGGGCATGAAACCCTGCTCAATACGCACTACTGGCTGCTGGATCCCTATGCCGGCGTGGGACCCGGCGCGGTATCAACACTTCCCCTAAAGAATGAAAGAAATCCCGTGCGTCTTGAGACCACGAGGGACCTGAAAAGCTACATCAAATGGGTGAATGCCGTGAAGGCTCCTTTTTCCATAGAAAGAATCAGCCCGTCTTCCTTCCTCCTGGAGTACCTCATGATGGGACTGCGAACGTCCCGGGGAATACGCTTGTCCCGGTTCAAGGAGATTTTCGGACTTTCCGCCGGAGAACTGCTGTCCCATACCCTCAGACGGGACGGAGAGTTCCTGCACCTGCGAGAGAACGGGGAGGGGGAAAAAATCCTCAGTATAACGGAGGAGGGAATGATGCTTCTCGATTCTCTCCTTGTCGATATTGCCGGTGAGATTGATGGGTTGGAACCCGATCTCCAATGGCCCCTTCCCGGCGGCGGGAGCGGGGAATCTTGACTGAGCCCATGCAATATGGTACTTTTTTTAGGAAATTCCAAGAATTAAGGAGATGCGATGTCCGGCCACAATAAATGGTCTTCAATAAAACATAAAAAAGGCGCTCAGGACGCCAAACGTGGAAAAATCTTCACAAAAATCATCAAAGAGATAACGGTAGCAGCCAGAAACGGAGGTGGAGATCCCGACGCGAACCCCTCGTTGCGAACCGCAGTCACCAAGGCAAAGATTGAGAACATGCCCAAGGACAACATCGAGCGGGCCATAAAAAAAGGAACCGGTGAACTCGAGGGTGTGGATTATACGGAACTCACCTATGAAGGCTATGGTCCCGGGGGTGTGGCGATTCTCATTGAGACACTTACGGACAACAAAAACAGGACCGCCGCGGATATTCGCTCGATTTTTACAAAACAGGGCGGAAACCTCGGTGAAAACGGCTGCGTATCCTACATGTTTCAAAGGAAAGGGATTATTACCTTTGATTCCGAGACTTATTCGGAGGAAGAAATCTTTGAAGCCGCCCTGGAGGCGGGTGCCGAGGATGTAACTTCCTCCGACGATGAGATCGAGGTTCTGACCGCGCCCGATGATTTTTCTTCCGTCTCCGAAGCCCTCGATGGGGCGGGGTTCAAATATTCCCGGGCGGAAGTGTCCATGGTCCCGGAAACCACGATCAGCCTGGACGCGGAGACCACGGTAAAAGCACTCAGGCTCATTGAAAGGATCGATGATCACGATGATGTGAGTTCCGTTTCAACCAACCTCGATATTCCGGACGATTTCGACCCCGATTCTCTGGAATGATACGGATTCTGGGGGTTGATCCGGGGCTGGCACATACCGGCTGGGGTGTACTGGAAGCCCGGGGAAATCGTCTTGTGCACATCGATCACGGAACCATCCACACCGGTGCAAATGAAGATCCCGCGCTTCGGGTATACGCAATTTACAAAGAACTGAGTGGGCTACTGGACCTGCATACACCTCGGATGGTGGGTGTGGAGGCACTCTTTTTTGCCAAAAACAGACGCAGTGCCATCCCAGTGGCGGAAGCGCGGGGTGCGGTGCTTGTTGCCGTCGCTTCAAAGGGTATTCCGGTGCGTTCCTGTTCTCCCCTGGAGATCAAGAAGGCACTTACCGGGAACGGGAGGGCGGAAAAAGTTCAGGTCCAGGAGATGGTACGAATCATGCTCGGTCTGGATAGCATCCCATCGCCGGACCATGCCGCCGATGCCCTGGCGGCGGCAATCTGTAGCTATCATTTGTACGAGTTCGACCGGGTAGCCCGAGGGAAAAAGGAATGATCCTATGATTCAGAGCATTCGCGGGAAAATCAGCGGACAGAACGGCCGTACCGTGTACCTCGAGCAGGAGCCGGTTGAATGGGCCGTTGAGGTGAGCCTGCAAACCCTCGAACAGCTGGTCGCCCTTGAAGGGAAGGTGAGAATTTTTACCCACCTTCATCACAAAGAAGACCAAATGATGCTGTATGGCTTTTCCACCGAGGAAGAACGATCTCTTTTCCTGGAATTGATAAGGGTATCGGGTATAGGCCCGAAACAGGCCTTGCGGATCCTTTCCGGGCTTCCCGCGGATCAGTTGATTTCCGCTATAGACAATGAAGAGGCCGACCGCCTGTCCCAGGTCCCGGGGGTTGGAAAAAAGACGGCGGGCAAGATAATCCTCACCCTTCGAGGACGGCTCATGAAGATGGGAGAAGAGAAGTCCGACGGAAGCTATCCCGAACTCGTGTCGGCCCTTAGCGATATGGGTTTCGATGGGAAAAAGGCAAAACAGGCCCTTCGGGAGGTCGCGAAGGGGATAGACCCGAAATCAATGGGAGAAAGCGAATTCGAACACGAGCTGTTTCGCCGGACCATTGTCTACCTGAG
>CAZJIN010000028.1:0-12290 GCA_964545955.1 uncultured Sediminispirochaeta sp. | reverse complement strand
CCAGAATTTTCTCCATCACTTCTCTGGATTTCTTTGCAATCTCCAGGGAATCCCTGTTCTGATAGTCCCTGTTCAGTATCTCCAGAGAATAGACTCCTTGATAGCCATGCCTCTTCAGGTACTTAAAAATCTTCTCAAATCTGTAATTACCCTCCCCCGGCAGGACCCGGCTCTCCCTTGTTCTGGTCAGCAGATCTCCTCCGATTTCTCTCATATCATTCAGGTGAATTAGGAAAATCTTCTCGATAGGAATTGCTTCCAGTTCCATCAGTGTCGACGGACCTTCAAAATAATGAAAAGAATCCAGCACGATGCCCACGTTTTCCATATCTGTTTCATTCACGATTTTCCACGCCTTTCCCGCCGAATCAAAAGCGGTCCATGGCAGAAACTCTACAGCCACTCGGGCATCATACTGTCGGGCAACTTCTCCCAGTCGTGTCAGGTTGCACCGGGCAAGGTCATAGTCGAGTACATCGTTTTTCCCCTCGAAAGAAACCGGTGCAACAATAATAGGATTAGCCCCGAGGGCCGCTGCGATCTTGCAGAATGTATCAAATCTCTCAGACATCAGCTCTATCTCCGATTCCTCCGCATATATCCAGTCGGGAAAAAAGTTGTATTCCAGGGATTGCAGATCGTACCGCTCCAGAAGCGACCGGGCATCCTCGAGGCTATGTCCTGATGAGAAGTAAGCCCTCACGTTGACATCTCTGAGCCCTACAAGGTGAAAGCCCGCACGGGACGATACTGACAATTGCTCTTCAAAATTAAGATGCACGAGGGCGCTCAGGTTAAAACATATTTTTTCTATCAAAAATTAATTCTCCTCCCTCAAACAAAACAAGAATATACCTTTATTATATTCTTGTTATTTTCTAATTATACTTTATTGTAAAACCGAATTCCCCTGATGTCAATCGAGTCTCAGCAAGATTATTTTTTTCGGGAGGGCAAAACCATGGGTTCGCTGACACCTGAGAGTACCTGCGAAAGTCCGCAGTGGCTACTATAGAAATCAGTATATATTTTTAGGAGGGATGGATCTATGGAACTTGGAAAAACCTACCGGTACTATATCCACGGAGAGTGGAGGGAAGCGGGGGACGACATGACCTACCCGGTCTACTCTCCCGGGGACAATGACCTGCTGGTCGGAAACTTCCCCCTCTCGACGAAGGAGGGCGTCGCAAAAGAAGTGACAGCCGCCCACCGAGCCTTCCTTGAGTGGAGGGAGTTGGCTCCATCGAAACGGACTGAGTATCTCTACCGTTTCAGCGAGCTCCTCGATGAGAACAAGGACGGGAATGTCAAGGCTGCCATGCTCGAGCAGGGCAAAATATACCGGGAGTATTGACGAGTTTGATGTACTTGGTGAGGCGTCTTTTCCGATAAATCGGCGACAGCTGTGGGGATTTCACGCGGCTGCCGCTTTTTATTATAAGCATCAAGTCAGGCGCTTTTGAAAATCGAAGATTTTTGGTACGTCAAGGCTTCACTTTTTTTGTGCAGCTGCAAACTTTATTCAAAACATTTCATGGACGACGGTATCTCAGGTAAGATTGCTCACATAGGTAGACGCATTGCGAAGGTGTTCCCGCACCATGTTCTGGGCTTTTTCCCCGTCGCCGCTCAGTATCGCGTCGAGGATCGCTATGTGCTCGTCAAGAATATGTTCCAATCTTCTGCCGGAAAAACGATGGCCGAAATTATTTCTAATCCTTTCGATAGTGTCGAGGACCTCCCGGTACATCTGGGAAAGTCGTTTGTTACCGACACTGTCGATGATTTCCACATGAATATCGTTGCAGCAGTCCCACTCCTTCGAGTCTTCTTCATCACCCTTCAGGTTTTCTTTTAATTTTTTGAGCTCCTCTTTTTTTGCGTTGAGGACCTGTTTGTTCGTCAGTATTGCCGCCCGGCGTGCCGCTCCGCATTCAATGATTTCCCGAATTTCAAAGGTTTCATAAATATCTCCGGAAGAGATAAAAGAAATGATTGAACCCCGCCCCGGGATGCTGTCCACGAGCCCTTCCCGCTCGAGCTGCCGGATCGCCTCACGGACCGGTGTTTTACTGACCCCAAAACGTTCGGCAAAATCCGCCTCGTTGATGGGCATTCCCGGCTGCAGGCTGCAGGCTATGATCTGGGCACGTAGTTTATGGTATACCTGTTCTTTCTTGCTGTTCAAAAATTTATCCCTAGATTATAATATTGATATAATTACATAATAGTTATTAAAACAAAGATTGTCAAATAGTGCTCATACCGTACCTGGAAAAAGCGAAAGACCTTCAAATCCACCCCTTCTATGTGCTATAAAAAACCATGATACCAACACATGTACAGACAGTTCTGAATACACACAACCTGAGTGCCCTGGAGTTTGAACCGGGAAGCACCCCCACCGCCGAGAGCGCGGCGGCGCAGATCGGGGTGAAGGTCGGTCAAATTGCGAAATCTATTCTCATGCGTGGAAAGGACGGGGTGTACCGTATGTTCGTTGTGGCCGGGGACCGGAAAATCTCATCGGGCAAGGTGAAGCGCCTTGCCGGCTGCAAACACAGCATGACCGGGGCGGAGGAGACCAGGGAAATCACGGGCTTTTATCCCGGGGCGGTCTGTCCCTTCGGGGTGAAGGGGGTGGAGATTTTTATCGACAGAAGCCTGAAGGGCTACGACACGATTTATCCGGCCGCGGGAACCGACGCATCCGGCGTACCGGTGGAGTACCACAGACTCATCGAGATCACCGGTGCTTCTGAGTCGGATGTAACGGCGGAATCGAAAAGCTGAAGGAGCCTGAAATGCGAATTGCGATAGTCGGTCATGGGGCCCTTGGGGCCCTCTATGGATATGCCTTTTCCCGGGTTCCGGAGAACCGGGTGATCTACGTCACCCATCAGGAGCGGGCGGACAGATTGAAAGATCATCCCCTGGTGGTCAACGGAGAGACCTTCGAATACGAGGTGGAGACCCCGGAACAGAACAGGGGTGAAGCCGGGGTGATCATCTTCGCGGTGAAATATCACCATCTCCCCCAGGCCTTGAAGGATGTACGGGAACACGTGGGAACCGACACTATCTTCATTTCCGTGATGAATGGAATCGACTCGGAGGACCTGATCGCCGATGCCTTCGGAAGGGAGCACGTTCTCCACACCGTCGCTCTGGGAATGGACGCGGTGCGGGTTGAGCACCGCATCGACTACACCACCCCGGGAAAGCTGCTCTTCGGCAAGTCGGAACTCCCGGAAGGTGCTACCCAGGAAACAGACCCGGATGTGCGGACTTTCGCCCGGCTCTGTGACGAAGCGGGGCTCATGTATGAAAATCCCCCCGATATACTGAGGCGGCTCTGGTCGAAGTTCATGCTCAACATCGGGGTCAACCAGGTATCGGCGATACTGGAGGCTCCCTACGGGCCCTTTCAGAAGGATAGCCACGCGCAGCAGCTTATGAAACAAGCCATGGGTGAGACCGTGAATATTGCGAGAGCTAGAAATATTGAGCTTCGTCGGCAGGACATCGAAGATCTGATCGAGATACTCAAGACCCTCTCACCGGAGGGAAAAACTTCCATGTACCAGGATATCGCCGCGGGACGGAAAACCGAAGTGGAAATGTTCGCGGGAAAGCTGATCGAACTGGCCGAACAGCACGGGATAGAGGTACCGGTAAACCGTGTGCTGTATTCCCTTCTCAGGGCGAAAGAGGAAAACTAAGAGGGAAAACGTATGGTATAAACCGGATATGGTTTTTTCCGCAACTCCAAGGACCCTTTCAACTGGGCCACCAGCGAAGAGACCAGTTCCAACCCGAGAGTCCGTGTAGTAGCCGGGTCTATATCTTCGGGAAAGGGCTTCCCGGTGTTTGAAAGCGTCAATACATACTCACCGTTCTCTTCCTTCATATCCACGGTGAAAATCGCGTCCAGGGTTTCGGTGAAACCGTGTTTAATGGCATTTATGGCAAGCTCGTTGACAATCAGTCCAAGGGCAATTGACGATTTGGTGTCAATAAAAACCTCATCCATCGTGTCCTGGAGTTTTACATACCTCTCGGAAAAAGAAATAAAGATCGTCTCCAGGAGATCCCTGAAATACTCCCGTAACTCAATAGTTTCTATCTCATCTCTCTGATGAAGCTTCTCATGAACCAGCCGGATCGCGTCAATCTGCGATATTATATCGGACAGGTCGATGGAATCTCCGGTTTTTGAATTTTTCATACGCAGAAGCGATGTAATAATAGCGAGGTTATTTTTTACACGATGGTTGAGTTCCTTCATCAGGAAGCCCTTTTCCTCCACTGCCCTTCGCAACTCTTTTTCCATCTGCTTGCGCTCGCTGATATCCCAGGAAAGTCCCATAGTACCGATGTTATTCCCCTTCTCATCTTTCAGTAGGAATTTTGAAGCTACCACTGTTTTTTCCTTATGCTTCAAATGAATTATTTCTTCCTTTCGAAGAATTGAGTTCCCGGTCCTCAACACATATTCATCATCCTTCCTGCACCGACGGGCTGTCTCTTCGGAAAAATAGTCGAAATCCGTCTTGCCAATTAATTGTTCCGGTTTGGAGTCAGCTTCTCGGGCTTTCGCCCTGTTCACACGGAGAAAGCGATGTTGATTATCCTTAAAATAGACCGTATCTGGAAGGGCATCCATAATTGACTGGAAAAAATGCTGCTCCCTCTTCAGGGCGTTTTCGGCTCTTTTGCGATCGGTGATATCCTCCACCAGGCCCATGCCCGAATATATCTCCCCCTTCTCATCCTTCAGACCCTTGAAAAAGACCCTCACCGTAGTGGTCTTCTCTGCCGTGACGGAGGTATAATCTCCCTCGTAATACCCTTTTCCCTTGAGTAAAGACTCCTGCAACTCTTCAATTAGTTTTTTGTCCTTCAACTGCCCTATCATATCCAGACCGATCAGGTTTTCCCTGGAGGTTCCTATGATGTGGACGAATTTTTCATTGCACTCGGTTATGACGCCATCCTGATCATATTGAAAGGTTCCCAGCGGGGTTTCATAGAAAAGACTTCTATAACGAGCCTCACTTGCTTTGATTTTTCTCTCCGATCCGGTCGTCCCCTCCTTCTCGGAAGAATCCATGCTCTCCCCGTTCTCCGCGATTTCTTTGTAGCTTGCCACCGCCCCCGTCAATTTATCATCTTCGATAATAGGAGCTACTGAAAGGGAAAGGTGGATCGGAGTACCGTCCTTTCCGTACCGTACCACATCCTGGCCGCGTATTTTTCCCTTGGCCAAGACAAATTTCGTCACCTCTTCCGCTTCTTCTCTTTCCTTCGAAGCGGGAGAAGTGATGAGCTCATCAACTTTTTTTCCTTCGGCATCGGCAGTGGTATATCCGAAGAGCTTCTCCGCTTCCCTGTTCCATTCGACCACACGGGAATCGTGATCCGCCGTTATAATAGCCGTGGGCACCGATTCAAGGGTCGCCTTCAGGTAACGGCGATGTTTTTCACTTCTCAGTTCGGCCTTTTGCAGGTTGCGGGCCTGTTTTTTAATATTCTGTTTTGCCTCAAACAGGGTATATGCCATTTTGATGGATTCAATGAGTACAAACTCTCCGGAATTTTTCAGCACGTAGCCATAGCCGGTTATTTTTCTTACCCTCTCCACATACTCCTTCTCGGAATGACTGGTGAGAAAAACGATGGGGATCTCATGGGTAGAGAGAATCAAGGCGGCAGCCTCCGTTCCATCCATTCCCCTGCCAAGATCTATATCCATGAGGATGAGAGAAATTAAGGGGTCCTCCCCCATGACTTTCAGGGATTCCTCACCCGTATTAGCCGTGAGAACTTCATACCCGTTGTTGCGTAATACTGCGGCTTCCGCCATGGCAATCAGCGCGTTGTCCTCAACCAGAAGAATCTTTTTCATCATATTTCAAACCTTGCCATTCCAGGGACTGCTCAAAGGCACTTTTCGAGGATTTCCATGTTGATAAATTTTAGCTTGATCGCGATCTGTCCGAACAGCATATCCGGATGCTCCACCTGGTATTCGAGGATTAACTTCACCTGCGCCTGAGTCAAAGCTCCCATTCTCACCAGTAGCTCCCCCAGCCTTTCGGTTGAATCACTCATATTTCTCTCCTTCCCGTCTTTTTAAATTGTTCCGGAACGAAGACCGTACATCGCTTTGTATTATAGTATTATGTTCATGAGAGCGCAAACTAGGAGCACAACTGTTTTCAACGGTTTCACCTCACCAGGGGTGGTGACGGGGGGCATTACTTTTTATTCCCATATATGCTATCATTGATACGTAGAATACTAGAAACAAAGGAAAAATATGAAATTTACCGAATTTAACTTCTCTTCTTCCGTGCTGAGCGGAATCGCGAAGGCCGGATTTGAAGAATGCATGCCTGTGCAGGAACAGGTTTTTAAAATCGCCTTAGACCAACAGAAGGACGTCACCGTTCAATCCCAGACCGGAACGGGCAAGACCGCGGCTTTCCTTCTCACCATCTTTGAATCCTTTCTCAGGAACGCCGATACGAAACACAGGGCCCTCATCATCGCTCCGACCAGGGAGCTGGCAGTGCAGATCGAAGACGAAGCCAAGCTCCTCGGGAAAGACCTCGATTTTAAAACAGGCTGTTTCTATGGCGGCGCGGGGTATTCCTCCCAGGAACGCGCGCTCAGGGAAGGGGTGGACATCGCTATAGGTACCCCCGGCCGCCTGATAGACTTCATCAACTCGGGCAAACTCTCCCTTCTCGACGTGGATACCCTGGTGATTGATGAGGCGGACCGTCTTTTTGATATGGGTTTCTATCCCGACCTTAAGAAAATCCTAAAAAAAATGGTAAAACCCGAGAAACGTCAGACCATGCTGTTCTCCGCGACCATGAGTCTCAGGGTGGACCAACTGGCCTGGGAGTTTCTCCATGAACCGGAGAATATCGAGATCGATTCCGAAAGTGTTACCGTGGATGAGATTGAGCAGGAACTGTATCACGTGGCATCCCACGAAAAGTTCAACCTCCTTCTCGGTCTTCTAGACAGGTACAAGCCCGCCAATTCGATTATTTTCACCAATACAAAGGATATGACCGTCAGGTTGTCCAAACGACTCCAGGTGAACGGATATCATGCCGAGTACATCATGGGTGACCTCCCCCAGAAGCAAAGACTGAAAATCATCGAGAGCATCAAAAAGGGAGAACTTGAGATTCTTGTAGCCACCGATGTAGCCGCGCGGGGCCTTCACATCAACGATCTTGATATGGTGATCAACTATGATATTCCCGAAGACGCCGAAAACTACGTTCACCGTATCGGACGTACCGCCAGGGCCGGAAAGAGCGGCAAAGCCGTCACCCTTGCCTGTGAAAAATTCGTCTTCGGACTTGAAGCAGTTGAGGATTTCATCAGCATGAAAATTCCGGTGGAATGGGCGGGAGAAGAACTCCTCAAGTTCGAGGACAAAAGCTCATCGATGCGTATCACCGGTATTGAACGTCCGGGTGGTCGTAGAGACGGGCGTAGAGACGGTCGCCGTTCGGGCGGACAAAGAGACGGACGAAGGGACGGCCGCAGATCTTCCGGTCGGAGGCCGGACAGTAGACAAAGCTCCAGCCGTGGCGATCAGGTGAAACAGGGTGTTTCCCGCGGTACCGGTCGACCTTCTTCAGTGAGTCCGACTTCCCCGGCGAAACGACCCTCCGCACCAGGCCCGAAACCGGCGGACAGAACAACGGTAGCCGCGTCGTCGGCAGCAAAATCCCCCGCAGCTCCACCCCACAGGTCTCCCAAAGAAGATTCTCCTGCGCCGAAAGAACGCAGGCCCCCCTCCCGCGGCAGGAAAAACTCCCGGAGAGACCCCGAAGGGGGAAGCGACAGAAATCGGCAAAAGAAAGCGGGGGAGACGCGAAAGCCCGCCAAGGTTTCTTCTTCAAAAACCCCGGGGGCTTCAGGTGATGCGAACAAACCGGATAGAAACAAAGACATAGAAGCACGACTTGCCTACTATCGGAAGAAATACGGGGAAGACTTTGAGTTCAAAGAAACCACCGGGGGCAAAGGTACATCCCGGGGCGGCAATAAGCAGAACCCCGAACACCACAAATCCAAATCCGGTGTCGGTGGAGTACTCAGAAAACTATTTCGCAAGGAAGAGTGACTTGTCTCAGGCCAGGTGTCGTCCCCGGTAAGGCGCAGTTCCCATCCCGACATCTGGTTCTATAGCCTAATTCCTACCTGCTCCGCCCTCTGCGATGCAGGTTGGTAAGGGTCACTCCGGAAACAACGATAAGACCACCGATCAGCTGCAGCACTCCAAGTTTTTCACCCAGAAGTACCATTGAAATCGCAATCGCCACCACCGGCACACCGTTGAGAAATACCGCGGCCCGGGATACACCTATCCCGGCAATGGCGTAGTTGTAGGCCAAAAAAGCAACCAGGGTTGCCGCGAGGATGAGATAGACCAGTGCTCCCAGGGCAGGCAGATTTAACTGCCCCCATTCGATAGAGGACACTCGCAAGAGAAAAACCGGAAAAAGCAGAACCATCCCGTAAAAAACCTGATAAAAAGTAATCTCCACCGCGGAAAGATCCGCGGACAGATGTCCGGCGACAATCATGTACATCGAGGCAGCCACCACTGCAATGAGCACCAGGGTATTACCAAGGAGGGAACTCTCCGAATAGGTGGGGTTATCGTCGAAACCGGCCAGCAGCAAGACTCCAAGAACGGAAAGTAGAACCCCCGCCCATTGTCGAAAGTTCATCCGTTCCTTCAGAAAAAAACCTGCCAGCAGCGCCGCGATCCCCGGTAAAGCGGCAATTATCATCGACGCGCTCGAGGCGGATGTGTAAAGCATCCCGATACTCTCAAAGAGAAAGTAGAGTGTCGGCTGGAACAGGGCCATCAACAGGAGTTTCAGGTGAACCCTCCAAGGCAATCGCCTGAATCGTCGAATCATCAGTAGGCCGAACAATAGGGAGGCACCGGTGAATCGCAAAAACACATAGGCCACGGGGGTAAACCCGCTCAGGACTATTTTCACTGCGGGAAAAGAGCTGCCCCAGAAGAAAGTCGCCACGGTAAGAGCGATGTAGACCGTCAGGGGTGAATGTTTATTTTCCATTTTTTGAGACTGCGCGGGCGCGATCGAACTCCTTCTCCAGAAGCCTGTGTATCCATTTATAAATAATCGGAAAGACATCGGCCACATAGCCTTTTTTTGGAATCATAAACAGAAACATCTGGTCCCTGTCCGGCACTACAGCCACATGACGAAGATAACCGGGGACCTTGATCTGTTCCTTCAATTTAAGAAGTTCCTGCTTGATGGAATCATCGGCGTAGTAAAGGAGAAAATCCCTGTCCTCCCAGCGAACCTTTTCCACCTGTAGGGCCTCCTCGTTGGTTATTTTTGGACCGCGAAACCGGGAATATTTCTCCTCGATCAAGTGCCCTTCGGTCAGAAGGCCCATCGCCTTTTTTCCAAAAAAAAGCATGAGAAAAAGCCTGTCATAGCGAAAGGTGAGTAGCGAAAAGGGCAGGTAAAGCCATGATTGACGGGGAAGGAGGGTAACAGTAGCATCAACGCGGCGTATAAAGCTGTTCTTCTTCGGAATCAGGTTCGCGTGATAGCCCGTCTGGCCACCGATAGTGGTAAAATTCTGATCCTTCGGTTTCAGAATATCCACCAGGGCGTTAAACGCGGACAGGTAAATTTTGCGGTTTCCGCGACTTCCCCAGCTGTAACCAAGGGTCAATAAAAGAGTAAAAGCAATAAAAAGATAGAAAATCGGTTGATCCGTTACTGCAGAATTTCCCACGTAACTACTCCCTTAGAATGTAGATGTTATATCGTTGTCCATAATGTAACAGGTTGGTTCCGTATTTCCATTGAAAGGAACCCTCTCAATGTGAAGGTGAGGATACTCTTTTAACAGCTCCTTCTCAACCCCCCGGACTATCTCGCTTTCCCCATCGGCTACCTTGTTGTGAAAAACGGTGGAGATAGGAAGTTTGAGATCTCGTATCCCCTCAAGCAACCTCTGAGACTCCCGCAGCGAAAGATAATCCGGATTAAAAACCATCGTCACTTTGCTGTCCGGTCCCTGGATAAATTCCAGAACCGAATTATACCTCGCCTTCATCTCATAGAGTTTCTGGATCACGGTATCCTCATCTTCCGTGTAGGCGAGTTTGGTTCCCTTTTCATTGTAAATGCCGGAAAGCTTGTGAATGGTGTACCTCTTTTCCAGAATTTCCTTTCTGATTTTAATAAGTCGATCAATCCAAGCTATAGTGAGCCGCGGCAGGGCGAGAATACGAAGGGTGAGCCCTGTAGGGGGAGTGTCAAAGACTATGTAATCAAAATTGTCCTTCTCCGTTTTTAGAATCCTTTCCAGAGAGGTGAGCGCGGCATACTCTTCCACCCCAGGGGAATATTTGAGGACGTCAAAATAACTTTCAAAATTAATAGTCGTCAGGTAGGTATAGACTTCCTGAAGAATCGACATGTTTGCCTTGATATATTCGGCAGCCGACTTTTCAAGGTCCGTCTCCTGGAGGTAAAGGTTGGTATCTTTGAAGCGTTTTTTTCGATGCCCCAGCTTAAGGTGATAAATATCTCCGAGGTTGTGGGCGGGGTCAAAGGAAACAGCCAGGACTTTGTTGCCCTTCTCCATCAACTGCCAAGCCGCCGCGGAAGAGAGAGTAGACTTCCCTACTCCTCCCTTTCCTGTGAAGAAGATTGTTTTCATGGGTAAGCCTTCTTTGTTTTTCGCATAGTAATATCAGTCGACGTCGAATGTCCCGACCATTTCGGCCATGGTATCGAAGGAGTCCTTCGCGCGGGCATTCAGGACTTTGATTTCATGTTCCAGATGGGGAAGGAGTTCCGCCGACACATAGGATGGCGGCGACGGAACTCCCATAAATGATCCCATCAGGAGCAGCACAAAGAGGTTTTCAAGCTCCTTCTGCTCAAACTCGGTCATTGAAGTGACCTTAGCCCGATGGGACCGATCCATAGAGGAATAGAATAACTGAATATAACCGTACAGTTTCTTCAGTATATCACCGATTCCCCTTTTCATTTTTTTTAGGCCTCTGCTTCCAGAGGGGTTTTTCTGGACTTGAGAAAGTCGATCATAAAAACAATGTTCATAATCAACATGGCCATCTCAATTATCAGCACCACAATACCGGTGGTTGGGTTTGCCGAAATGGTCCCGGGCAGTACAACCGCGGAGAACCAGATGATGGCGGCGGTAACGGTGATCCAAAGAAGATACGCGGGAATAATAACCATATTCGCCTTGACCTTGAGCCGCTTAGTCACCCAGGCGGCACCGGTCAACAGTGCGATGGAGGCGATGAGCTGGTTGGCCGAACCAAAGGAGGGCCATAGAATAGTGAAGCTTCCGCTCCATGCCAGGTAAATACCGATGAGCGCGGGGATGGTGGATGCGATCCAGCGGTTGGTCAGGAAGTTGTAAGCACCTTCATTCTTTTCCTTCATGGGAAGGGCAAGTTCCATAATGGTGTAACGACCCAGACGGTTCGTGGTATCCAGAGTAGTCATGGCAAAAGAGGCGACCCACATACCGGCGATGACTTTCACAATCTCCGTCGGTAGAAACCGCAACCAGGTACTGTCTACCATGGCGGCATAAGAATTGGTAAAAGTGCCGGCGGCACCAAAACTGCCGTTCATCATACCCGCGTAAGATCCGCCCCAATTGGCTACGGTCAGCTCCTGGCCGGCGCCCTGAATAAGGGTAAGTCCATATCCGGCTACGGAAATGATTACGATGGTGGAAAGAAATCCCTCGGTGAGCATCGCGCCATAGCCGATGGGAAGACCATGGGACTCCTTCTCAATCTGCTTGGAAGTGGTACCGGATCCTACCAGGGCGTGGAAACCCGAGAGGGAACCGCACGCGATGATGAGGGGAATAACCGGCCAGAAGGGCGAAGGTTGCCCGCCGGAAACGATCGGCGCAAAAGAAGTAAATGCCGGAGCGGTAAAGCCTGAAAAACTAAAAATGGCGGCTACACCACCGATGGCCAGTCCGATGTAGAGCAGCCATGAGTTAAGGTAATCCCTGGGCTGCAGCAGCACATTCACCGGAATAGCCGAGGCAATAATGATGTAGAAGAACATCACCACCATCCATGTGCCCTTCGACGCGTTGATCGGGAACATATATCCGCCGATAATCGCGAGCACCAGCATGACGATACCGATAAGAGTGGCCAGGGTGAAGTTCATCTTCACCTTGTAGAG